>JAISDE010000051.1 GCA_031265035.1 Peptococcaceae bacterium
CTGGCAGGCAGCTCAATTTGACGCCGGGCCGACCGGGGCGCGCTTGGCTGGTAAACAACCCCCGGGGGGCCAGCGGTAGCACCAGCAGCCATGCCAGCGGCCATGCCAGCACCAGCCCCAGCCCTTTGCTCATCGCCAAAGCCCAGGGGCGCCTCCGCCAAAAGGCCGACCAGAGCGTCCTGCCGGGTCAGCAGACCCGTCAGCCGCCAACCAAAGCGATACTCGCCGCCTAAATCCTCGATCCGTCGCCGCAGGCGGGGCAAGATCAGCCGCAAACGATCGGTGCCGATATGCGGCTTGGCCAAATACCTTATTTCCGGCAGTTCCCCCGCCGCCGCCAGAGTCTCCAGCACCTTGCCCAGGCGAGGGTCTTTAGTGCCGGTAGTCAGCTTGCCGTCGGAGAAAGCGCCGGCGCCGCCCTCCCCGAACTGCACATTCGCCTCGGGATCCAGGGGGCCGCCTTGCCAAAACCCCTCTACCGCCGAGATTCTGGCCGTCAACTCCGGTCCTCTCTCTAGGATAATCGGGTTCAGCCCCGCCTCCGCCAAGGTCAAGGCGGCAAAAAGACCCGCCGGGCCGCTACCCACCACTACCGGCCTGACGGGTCTTTTGCCAGGCTTAGGGCGACCGCCGGCGCGAGACGCGGTGCCTGCCGCCGGTCGGCTGGCCCCGGTCGGGCCGACAAAGTCCGAAGCGTCCGCCGCGGCTTCCTCTCGCGCCGCCGCCGCGCTGGCGCTGGCCGCTCCCACCCCGTCCGTCACCTCAGCTTCGCCTGCCGCCGGTCGTCTGGCCCCGGGCGTGCCGACGAAGTTCGGCGCGCCCGTCGCTTCGTCCGCCTCAACAGCATCCGCCGCCGCTTCGCCGGTTGCCCCATCCTCCGCCGCCAGGCCGGGAAACCCTTTCGCCAACAGCTGCCTCTCCTGCCCGGCCGGCAAGGAAAAAACAACGGAAAAAACCAACCTCAACTGGCGCTTATCCCTGGCGTCCAGGGACTGCCGCCGGATATTAAAGCCGCTAATATCCGCCTCCCTAACCCGAAACAGCCGGACGGCCTTTTGCCTCAGGCAGGCGATATACTCCGCTTCCGTATACCCGCCCGCCAAACCCTTTTCCCCGCCGCCAGGCAAAAGCGTCAAGCGGACGTTATTCCACCGCAACATAAGCAATCTCCCTCAAGCAATCTCCCTCAGGCAATCTCCATCAGTAATCTCCCTCAAGCAATCTCCATCAATAACTCATTTCCTGGCGGAAAACTTTCGCCGCCGACCAGCCGGCCAGCAACCCGGACGACCAAGCCCACTGCAAATTGTAGCCGCCGCAAGGCCCATCCACATCCAAAACCTCCCCGGCGGCAAAAAAACCCGGCACAAGCCTGGATTCCAGCGTCAACGCGTCAAATTCCTCCACATTCAACCCACCCAGTGTAACTTGAGCGTTCTGCCAGCCCTTGGCCCCCTCCACCGGGAAGGGCCAGCCCTTGATCACGCCGGCCAGGGCCTCCAGCTCCTCCGTCGTCAGGCCGCCGCAATCCCGTTCCTCCACCGACAACCGGATCACCTTCATCAGCTGATTGCCCACCATTCGCTGAAACATGCCCGTGAAAAATTCCTCCAAGGGACGGCCCGACAGCCGCTCCGCCCTGTCCGCCAGCATATCCAAAAGCTCCGGCGACGAGACGCGGGGCATCAAATCCAATAAGATCAGCCCGGCGCCGGGAAGGCGGGAAAGCTGGAAAACCGCGACGCCGGAAAGGCCGTATTCCCGGAAAAGAATCTCCCCCTCCTCCTGGGCTACCATCTTATCCTGACGGTAAAGCGCGGCCCGCCCGCTCACCCGCAGTCCATTCAACGCTTTCAGCCCCAGCTCTCTTTGCAGGTCGGCCGGGCAATTTAACGCTGTCAGGCCGGGGTATAGCTTAGTCACCGTATGCCCCAATTTTTCCGCCAACTTCAGCCCGCTGCCGTCGCTGCCCAACTGCGGGGCCGCCTTGCCGCCGGTGGCCAATACCGCGGTCGCCGCCCGCACATAGCCCTGGGAGGAATCCAGGCGAAACCAAGGCTGATCCGCGGTGATATTGTAAATCTTGAAATCCGTGTACACAGTTACCGACTTTTCCTCCAGCAGCAGCCGCAAAACATCCAACACCGAAGACGCGGAGCCGGACATAGGATAAAGCCGCCCGTCATCTTCCTCCATAGCCTCCAAACCGGATTTGGCGAAACGCTCCCGGATACCCTCGGGGGCGCAGGCCCTAAAAACCCCGGCCACAAAGCCGGGCCGATTATAATCCTTGGCGGTGACGCGTCTGTTGCTATAATTGCAACGACCGTTCCCGGTCGCCAAAAGCTTCCTTCCTATCCGCTGACCGCTTTCCAAAAGCGCGACCCTGCCCTCCGGCCCCAACCGGGAAGCGGCCCCAACAGCCGCCATCGCGCCGGCGGCGCCGCCGCCGATCACCGCCACATCAAAATCAGAAGAAGCCGCGGCCATGTTTACCCTTCCTTTCTCTCCCCACAACCTTTAGAACTCGTCATACGCATCCCATTCGGCAAAGTTCTGCCCCTGCCTCCTGGCATCCCATCTGGCAATGCTCATTTCAGCCCATACGCATCCCATCTGGCAAAGCACTATTCTACCCTTGCCTACACCCAGTAGTCTGTAACACCCAAAACTTTACCAAGCGGGGTTGACAAAATTCAGGGCCTGGGGCAGCAATTCCACCCGCGTCTCCATCTCCTGAAAAAACTCGCCGTCGATACAAATCGGCGCCGGGCTGTCCGTCCGCACCCGTAACGCCGCGATTTTGCGGTGGGCGACAAAAGGCGCCAGCGCCGGATGCTCCAAATGCAGTCCCGCTTTATATATTTTGATCAGCCGGGCCATTTGCCAGCGAGACATTTTTTTAATCACCACCAAATCCATCAGCCCATCGTCGGTTTTAGCCGCCGGAGCGCCTTTATACGCGCCGCCGTAAAAACAGCCATTGCCCAGTACCAGCAGCAAATAAGCCCCCGCCATTGTCTCGCCGCCGTCCAGCGCCAAGGAAAAATGGCAGTCGGTTTTGCGCAAAAAACAGTAGAGCAAGGACAGTCCATAGGCCATATCGCCGCGAATAAGGGGCAGCGCCTTGAATTTTCTCATATTATGCCCAACCTGGGCGTCAAAACCGAAATTGCAGATATTGACGCAAAACCGATTATTGACCTTCAGAAGATCCGTCTTGACCGTCCGGCCCAGAATCTGCCGCTCAAGATTGCCGAAGGCCGCCGGCGCCGGGAAATTCTTGATAAAATCATTGCCGCTGCCCCAGGGAACGGCCGCCACAGAAATCCGCCCCCCCGCGTCAGCGCCGGCCGCCTCACTAACAGCTTCCGCCTCAGCTATGCCGCCCATCACGCCGTTGACCACCTCGTTCAGCGTCCCATCGCCGCCGCAAGCGTAAAACCGCAGCCGGCCCGGATGCCGGCGGCAATATTGCCTCGCGTACTCTATACCGTCGCCGGCGCTCCTGGTCACATAAATATCCCCCTCCAGCGCCAGCCGCCGAATCTCGCTGACAATCAGCCGGGCCTGGCCTTTCTTCTGGCCGGGCCGACCCGCCGCCGGGTTTACTATAAAACAATGCCGCATTTCTTGCCCTTCTTCTTAGCTGCTTAAAATCAACATAACCGCTTAACATCAACCTAATCGCTTAAAATTAGCCTAATCGCTTAAAATTAGCCTAACCGCTTAAAATCAGCCAATATCCAGCGAGGTAAACGCGTAAATACCCTCCGCCGGCTGAATCGCCGCCTCGCCCCTATACAGCCTCAGCCTGGCGGAATGCGGCACCATGCCAAGGGAAAAGGCCAGGCGAATAGCTTGCGTATTAGTCTCCGGCAAATCCAAAAGCACATCCTCACCCATAGTTTTTCGCCCCAGATGACACAAGATTTCCTCCGCGTATTCCGGCCGGTCGGCGAACACCGGCCCCAACCGCCAGCCTTGTCGGCAGCGACGCATAGCCCCCCAGCCTTTCAGCTCCCCCTCCCGCACGCAACAAGCGCTCTCCAGGCCGGGAATCTCCAGCCAGGCCCGCAGGGACTTTTCCCGCCGCCAACCGAAAAACCGGCTGTCATAAGCCAGCAAATCCTCCGGCGCCAGATCCTGAGCGGTACGAATATTGCCGCTCAGGCAAGAGCGCCCGAAAATCTCCCCGCCGTAACGAATAACATTATAGGCGGGCTGAAAACCGTAGGACTCGTAAAAAGCCCTCCCTTCCGGCAACCCATTGAGCGCCGCCGCCCGCTCACCCACTACAGTCAAGGCCCACTCCCATAAGGAGCGCCCGATTCCCTTGCCCCGAAAAGGCGGCAACACAAAATGGCCGCCGATATAAGCCAGTCGTTCCTCATAACAAACCACCGAGATGCCGCCGGCGATCCCCCCCCCCCATTCCGCCAGGAAAAATCCGCCGGGATCCGCCTGATAAAACGCCGCGCCGTCATAAAGACCGGGATTCCAACCTTCCTTAAAAGCTACCTCCATGGGAAATACCATTTCTCCCAAGCCAATATCCCGTATCCTCAACATCGGCAATCTCCTTCTCGCTCACGCGAGTCCCTTCTCAAGTTTCCTTATCCGTCTGATGAAATTGCTTCAAATTGCCGATTTTTCCGCGCCGCTCCGCCAAAAGCTCATATACCTCACCCAAACTCAGGCCGGCTTGCGCCATCAGCACCAGCAAATGGTAAAGCAAATCGCCGATCTCATCTCTCAGCGCCTGATTATCCCCGTTTTTCGCCGCGATAATCACCTCAGCGCATTCCTCGCCGCATTTTTTCAGAATTTTATCCAGCCCTTGCGCGAAAAGATAACCGGTATAAGACCCTTCCACCGGACAGTCCCGCCGAGCTAAAATCACCTCGTACAACTCATCAATCGCGTTTTTCAAATCGTTCCCTCACCTCCCAGGCTCTAATCGTCATTCCAGGCCGTTCCCGACGTAAAGAGGGCGAAAAAAACAACTGTGGCTGCCGGTGTGGCAAGCGGGACCCGTTTGATCCACCCTAAGCAGCAAGGTATCTTTATCGCAATCGCCAGTCACGGACTTTACCTTTTGGTAATGGCCGGAGGTGGCGCCTTTATTCCAGAGGCAAGCCCGGGAACGGCTATAAAACCAAGTATAACCTGTCGCCAGGGTTTTGGCCAGGCTTTCCTGATTCATATAGGCCAGCATCAGCACCTCGCCGGTTTGATCCTCCACCACAATAGCCGGGATCAGGGGCGCCTTGGCAAAATACTCAGCCAACTCCGGCGCCGCCTCCACCCCCCCGCCGTCACTGACGTCGCCCGTAGCCACCGCGCCGTCACCCGCCGCCGCGTCCGCGCTGGCGTCAGCGGCGCTGTACCCGGCCATCCTCGCCTCTGTACCCGCCTCCACCCCCGCGGTCCCTACGCCGTCGCTTGCCGCCGCCAGCTCCAGGGCCGCCCCCAGATCCAGCGTCCCGGCGTAAAGGGATTTCCCGCAGATCGCCCCTTGGGTCCCTAGCCCGATCAACGCCCGTATATCCGCCAGATCCCGGACGCCGCCGCTGGCGATTACCGGGCAGCTCACCCGCGCCAGCAACGCCCCCAGCGCCGCCAGATTCGGGCCGGTCAAGGCGCCGTCCCTGGATATATCCGTAAACACAAGGCAGCCAATGCCCAGGTCAGCCATTTCCGCCGCCAGCTCCAGATAATCACGGCCGCCCTCACTTTGCCAACCCTCCACCATCACCCGGCCTTCCTTGGCGTCGATACCCACCCCGATCCGACGCCCGTACCGGGCCGCCGCTTGGCGGGCCAACTCCGGCGACCGAATCGCCGCCGTCCCCAGAATCACCCGCTGGACACCGTTGCGCAAGTAAAAATCGATCGCCTCCATATCCCGGATACCGCCGCCCAACTCCACCCGCAGGCCACTCTCCCGGGCCACCGTCAAAAAAATTTCCTGATTGACCGGCCGCCCCTGCCGGGCGCCGTCCAGATCCACCATATGTACCCACTCCGCCCCGGCGGCCCGAAAACGGCGGGCGGCATCCATAGGATCCGCCGCCACCTGATGAGCGGTGGCGAAATCCCCCTGATATAAACGCACACAGCGCCCCGCCTGAATATCGATGGCCGGCAACAGGATCATGCCAACACCCCTTTGGCGGAAAGTGGGCCTTCCCGCCCGGAGCGAGCCGCCCCCTGGGCCAGCGCCCGCCCAAAAGCCTTGA
>JAISDE010000091.1 GCA_031265035.1 Peptococcaceae bacterium
ATTTGCTGAGGATAGCGGAGGAAAGAAGATAAACTGGAACTCAAAATAGGAAAGGGGCCTTTATTCATGCAAGCACTCATCGATTTGTTCACCGTCACCGAAACTGTCAGCGTCATTGAGCTGGGCACCGACCTTGTACTGTCCGCCCTGCTTAGCGGGCTGGTCTATCTAGCTTTCCTGCAATTCGGCGACACCATCAGCAGCCGCCGGCAATTTGGCAGGATTTTCTTCCTTGTGGCGGTGTGCACAACGCTAATCATCGCCGTGATTAAGTCGTCTATCGCCCTCTCCCTGGGACTTGTGGGCGCGCTGTCCATCGTGCGGTTTCGCGCCGCCATCAAAGAACCGGAGGAGCTAGCCTATTTGTTTCTTTGTGTGGCTATCGGCCTGGGGTTTGGCGCTGGTTTGCGGATCGTGACGCTGTTTGGGTCCTTGGTGATACTCGTCATTTTGGTGCTGCGGGGCCTGATTTCCCCCAAAAGGCTCAATGAGGCTTACAACTTTAATGTCTCCGGCAAATTTTCCCTGGGCCAGGTAACGGAAATCCTCCGGCCCTCTACCCGGGAGTTGAGGCTACGCCGTTCCGACAGCGGCCCGGACAAAGTAAGCATGATGTTCGCGGCGGAGTTTCGATCCCTGGCGAGGATGGAGGCGGCCATCGCGGAGCTGAGAGCCTTGGATCCGGAAGCGGTGGTGAGCTTTATCTCCAACAGCGCTTTAATTTGAGGATAGAGCGATGATCGGAAAAATAGCCCAAGGGATACTCACTCTCGTCGTTATTGCGGCGCTGGCGGTTTGCCTGGCGGTTCTGCCAGGCGCTGTCGCGCGGAATAACGCCGATTCCCGCTCCTATGACGCCGCTATGGTCATGGCCGGTGAGGCGGCCTATTCCCGCTACGCCATTGATTTGACTAGGGAAAGCGGTATCCGCCTTCGCCTGCCGCGGATTTCCCACGATAACTATTTGTCCTTGACCCTGGGCGCCAACGATACCTACAGAGCCGAATTTTCCCTGGGCGGCGAGGCGGTCGGCAGCTTTGTGATCGACAGCGGACCCTGGGCGGCTATCGCCGACGCGGCTGGCGGTAAGCCTATATCGCACTTGATACCCGCCTACATCGTAGCCGAGGGCTATGACGAGCTTTCCCTGCTGCCCCTGCGGGGCGACGGGGAATACTGGGCGGCCAATGTTGCGACACAGCAGTTGGAAACTCCGCCTCGAACACAAGAGGCCAATATTATTGACTTTGAGATCCGGCAGGTGGAGATCATGATCAACGACAAGCACTTTGAGAAAATCGAGGCTAAACGGGAGCAGGCCATTAAGGTGGGGGTATTGCTGTCGGACGACAGCGATATCGTTCCCGCGAAAATCACTGCGGAGGGCAAAAGGTACGACAGTGATTTGCGGCTCAAAGGCGATTGGACGGATCACCTGACCGGCGACAAGTGGTCATTTCGTATAGAGTTGAGAGGCGACTACGCGGTCTATGGTATGCAGAAGTTCTCCGTCCAGCCCCCGGCTACCCGGCACTGGATATATGAGCGTATGATATACGAGTTTTACCGCGAGCAAGGCGGCGTGGCTCTGCGCTACGATTTCGCGGATGTGTATGTCAATGGGGAGTACAAAGGCGTCTACGCCTTGGAGGAATTTATGGAAAAGCGGGTGATTGAGAATTCCGCCCAACGGGAGGGCCCCATCGCACGCTGGGAGGAAAACATTTATCCGTGGGAGCGCTGGGCTATATACGATAATGGGATAGATACGGGCTTCACGCCCAAGCCATTACAGGAAAGCCGGCCGCCGGACGCGACAGCTATATTGGGCGTGTTTTCCGCGAAGAAGACCCTGGAAAACCCCAGCCTGACAGGCTACGCCCAATACGCCATTGATCTGATCAACCGGGTTTGGGCGGGGGAGCTGCCCGCCGCCCAGGTCTTTGACGCGGGCTTGTTCGCCAAATATTATGTCGTTTTGGACATTTTCCAGGCCGCCCACGGACAGGGATTTGGTAACATGCGCAGTTATTATAACCCCATAACCGCCAAAATAGAGCCCATACCCTTTGATGAGTTGGCAAGCATGCAAGTCGGCAGGTTTTTGAGTACCCACGGCTATGGTGAGATAGACAGAATGCTATTCGCCAGCGCCGATTTTCAACAGCTTTATCTCAAATACGCGCGGGAGTTATCAGATAAATTCCCGGGCTTCCTTGCCGCTCACGATGCGGATTTACAGAATAAAGCCCTGATTATCCGCCGGGATGAGTACGTCTTCGGCGAGCCTTACGATATAAATTGGCTGAACGCCAGTATCGCGGCGTTGCGAGGCCTGGCTGATCCCGGGGAGCGCTTGGCTCCCACCGCTGAGCTGGCGGACGGCGTACTGACCATCACCAACAACGATATCGAGCCGCTGATCGTCACGGGCATATATGACGGGGACGACGCGTTGCCTCTGGACATACTGCCCCCGGATCTACTGCCCCTGACCATCGCTAATGTGCATGATAGCGGTACGGCGCGGATTGAGCTGCCTTATTTGCCTGCTCCGCCTGATTCGCCCGATTCGCCTGATTTGCAGCCCGAGAATTTATCTGTCGCCTACGAATATCTCTATACATCCGGAGGCCTGATACCGATCTCCGCCAGCGACCCGCTAGCTCTGGGCACAATCTACGATCCGGACACAATCCATGATCCGGACACAATCAGCGACGATGAGAGGGGTGATTTGTCCGAATGATCATCAAGCGAAATATCCCCGGTCTGGTTGGCCTTTATCTGGCGGGGGCGGTATTCGTCCTGGCGGCGGCCCTTGCCCTGGTGGCGGGCTTCTTGCCACTTGAGGGCGCGGCGGCGGGCTTTGACAGGGGCGCGTACAAGAATGTTGACTATGGCGACGTTCATTCCTATGACCCCTATATATTCCGCAAACAATGGGTCAACCGCCCCGAGAATCGCGGCTTGCTGATCTCCTTGGGCGAGACCCGGGTCGAGCCTGTGGTCGAGGCGGCGCTGGGCGAGGGGACTTGGTGGGTGGGGTTTATTTCCGGCGAGGCGCCGGTGGCTGGCTTGGAATTGGTGGTGACGGCCGCGGCTAATAGCCGGGCGGTGTTTGACGCGCCGCCGGAGGCCTTGTCGGGCTATGACGCGATGACCTTTACGCAAACGGCGGGCCGGGCGGAGTGGCTGTCCTATCTCAAGCCTTTGCCGGCGGCTGAGAGCGCGGTGGTACTCAACGCCATACCCCCGATGCCCTCCGGCAGGCTAAAAGACGCCTCGCAGCATGACATAACAGGGGCCATAGGCTATTTCGCCGGCGACGACGGCGAGAGTATCACGCTCCAGGTACAGAGCGTCAGCGAGCTTGACGTACTGCTCCTGGCCATTGTGACCGACGAGGGAAAAGTCGTCGCGGAGTTTCCGGCCAACGCTACGCTGGAGGCCGCTAGCGCGAGCGCCCACCATTGGCTGACGACATTCACAGCGGCGAGAACCGGCGGGGATTACCCGCTGGCCAAGCTGTTTTTGCGCTACCGCTACATAGGGAAGGACGGTTCCACCGACCCGCGAGAGGTGAAAACCTCCGGGATCATTCCCTTCAAGCCCTATGACGACGCTGTCTACAACGGCACGGAGATTCGTACCCAGGACAATCTGGCGCTATTCGCCTTTGTCAGGCAAAATGGCGATACGGTCAGATTCGAGGGCAGCTATATCAAGCTTGATCGTATGCTCTTTGTTCCCCAAGGCAAACGGCTTGTGCTGGAGGCGGGGCAGACGATTGATCTGTCGGGGGACGCCACCATCTTCTGCCGGGACGCCATCACCGTCAACGGCACGGCGGAGGCCCCTGTGCGCGTAATCTCAACGGACGGCACGGGGGATGGGCTGGTGGTGTCGCAGGCAAACGACGGCCTGGGGCGCAGCGAGGTGAATTACCTCATCTGCGACGGGTTGGATGAGGTGCACAGCGGCATCTACGCCCTGACCGGAGCGGTGACCTTCTATGAGAGCGACGTTGACTTTTACGGCTGCCAATTTCGGAACAACAAGAGCGAGGACGGGCTGAACATCGTCCGTAGCGACGCTACGTTGCGTAGCTGTGAGTGGTCGAATACCTACCAGGACGCTTTTGACAGCGATTTCAGCACAGGATTATTCGACGACTGTTATTTTGAGCTGACCGGCAACGACGCCTTGGACGTCAGCGGTAGCGCTTATACCATCACCAACTGCAGGTTTCAAAATATCCACGACAAATGCCTGTCCATCGGTGAGCAATCTACAGCGACGATTGAAAATATTTACGCCGACACGGCCCAGGCCATTCTCGGCGTGAAGGATCTCTCCGAGGTTCATGCCCGGAACCTGACCGGCAAGGACGTTTTCATCGGCTACCTCGCCTATCAGAAAAAGCCGGAGTTCGGGCACAGCGCCGCTTACATTGAGAACCTCACTTTGACAGGCACAAAAGATTTTGATTACCTGATTCAGGAGGACGAGATCTATTACCTGGACGGCCGGCGGATTTTCCCCAAGGGGAAGAAGAAGGAGGCGTTGATCATTGAGAAAATCATCAATGAGGAGCCGATACAATGAACGCCGATACAGTGAGAGCTGATACAATGAGCGCCGATGCCAATGAGGCTAATGAGGAGCTGATATAGCGATGAGATATGAGATCAAATACGTATTTCCGCGGTACGCCTATGACGGCCTGATTGTCCGGGTTTTGAGCCTGCCGCTTTTGTTTCGCGAGATATACGGTGAGCGCCAGGTAAACAATGTCTACTTTGACACGCCGGATTTCGGGGATTACCGCGCCGCCGCCAACGGGGTCTCCAGCCGCGCGAAGACCCGGGCGCGATGGTACGGCGATCTGGCGGAGATCGGCGAGCCAAATCTGGAGATCAAATATAAGCATGGGTTTGTCGGCGGCAAAACTGTCGAGGCGTTTCCGCCCTTCGCCCTGGCCGATATAAGGAAGCTGGCTGTGGGCAATCGCGTCCCGGCACTGGTGAACACCTACCGACGCAGATATTTCAGTACGCCCGACGCTGGCTTGCGGATCACCATAGACCGGGATTTGCGATATTACAGCGTGGAGCAGGCGGCTATGGGCGAGGGATTTGGCTACCGCTCTCAAACCGTAGTGCTGGAAATCAAGTTTGAGCGCGATGGCTTGCTCAGCTCCGCGGGGCATATTCAGGGTTTTGGCTGGCGGGCCGGCAAAAATTCCAAGTATGTGAATGGCGTGAGCGCCGTTCACTTGGGCGAGCGGGTTGTATAGACATGTTATATAGACGTGTTGTATAGGAGGAAATGATGTTCATGATGTACGCCATCGCCTTGGCCATGCTCACCGTGCCGGGGCTTATCGCCTTGTATATTCACCGAGGCGGGGTCAGGATAACCGCTGAGAACTGGCAAGAAATGCTGGTTGAGTATCTGATTCTCAGTTTTCTCATCCTGACGCTTGACTATGGGCTGATGTTCATAAGCTATCCCCCGCGCACGGTATCCTTTGTCCCATCCTACAACGCGGACTCCGCTTTGTGGTCGGCGAGCTTTATTTTCAAATACTCTTTCGCGGCGCTGCTCTTTGCCGTCCTTTTGCCCTACGCGCACAAGCGCCGGGAGAAGATTAGCCGCTGGGGCGAGCGCTGGCTGGCCAGGGTCTTTGACGCCTCGCGAGCTGGTTGGGAGCGAATATGGGAGCGAATACGCGAAAAAGACAGGCCGTTAAAGTAGAGCCTGTAGAGCTCATAGTATACGACTCGTCCGGCTCAACCGCCTACGGCCCATTCGCCCGCCGCCATCGCCATTTGAGCATCCTCGCTCCAGGAAGCACCATTATGCGTCGACATATCTTGCCCGCCCGAATGATAAGAAAATAC
>JAISDE010000125.1 GCA_031265035.1 Peptococcaceae bacterium
AAAACCTGACGCGGCATCGAGTCAAAAAGACCATTCAAGTGCCGCGGATGTTTTCGCTCGCCAGTATAATTGCAAAGTTTGGTAATCACAGCAGACTCCTTATCTTGTTATATTCGCCGGTTTCTCGCAGAAGCTCCAGCACAGGGGCTTTCTTTTTTCGAGCCGCCGCGTATCTCAGCATTCGCGAGTAATTAACGGCGTAGCCCTCCGTGGCGTTCCGATAGATATTTCTGAGTTCCTCACCCTGATATTGCCCGTAAATATCCTTATCGCATACCAAATCCACCAGCAGTTTCTCAAGGTTGGCGGCGCGAATGTTTTTCCTCCGCGGCAGATTCGGGTTTACGGTCAATTCGGGACGAACCACAAAAGGTTGTGATGATGAAATGTATCGCTCAAGCGCCCGATAGTCTTTTTTCGCGTAGGCGTCCACGCCTTCCCCGCGAAGAGCGGACACAGGACGGCGCCGGTCGCTGATTTCCTCGCTTCCAGCACCACGACAGTGGAGAACGGCTGTAAATTCATAAACTGTCCCAGCGCGCCGCTATCTGTGACCGTCACCTCCAAATATCGGGAACTATTCGCCAAACACCGCGACACCATTTGCCGGCTACTTCATGACCCAATGGCCGTTCTTGGTCGCGCCGACTCTCTCAATCGTCCCCGCGTCTTTTAACGCTTTTATATGGTTCTTCACATTGCGCTCGGCGATGCCCAATTCGGCGGCGATGGTTTTGACCGTGGCGTTTGGGTTTGCCGACATTATCGCGATGACGCGCCTCCGCGTTTCGTTCGCGCCGTTGCTCGCGGCGTTATTTGTAGTGATGCTTGTGGTGATGTTTGTGGTGATGATGGCATCACTATAAAACGTCACCGAAAATTCCCGGCCATGCTTAAACTCAAAAGACGGCTCGCGCTGCCCGACCTCGCGACAGGCAGCAGTAATGTTCGTAATACCGCGCCCCCACGACTCAATCATGCCCGCCCGAAAAAAGGTGTTGGCAATCATGGGGTTGCGCGGCTCGGAACGATGCGAGACCATTAGCTCCCGTATCGTCCAGTTCTCCGGCAAATGCCCGTCGTTGTAAATAACTACCCTGTCGGGAAACACTTTTATCTGTATTTGACGGTCACGTCGGCGACCACCGCCATCGCGTTCTTAATTTTATTCGGCAAATCCTCCAAGAGCTTCGCCGCGTCGGTCACGCCGAACACCTCGCCTTTATCGTCGCGGCCTATCTCTATCGCGCCGCCTGCTGTGTTGGCGAAAGCGCATATCGTTTTCATGTATTCGTCGCGCCACGACTCTTTCCATTCGAGAATCTGACTTTCCACGGACCCTTGCCCCCCTCGCGCTATTCATCTCGCTCGTCGGCCGCGGCGACCACGCATTAAGAAACGGCACGAATTTGCTGAATCGATCAAGACCATCATGCCAGCTTTTGCCGTTCCTGTCAACAGCCTCGCATAGCGCCTATACTGTCAAGTAAAAGTAGGCGGTAATTTTTCCCATACCTCAAAAATTTTGTTATCGCGCCGGAATTTACCCGCGCCGGAAATACTGCTGGAAATACTGCTGGAAATACTCGCAAGCCTTTTGGGTGTGTGATAAAATGAAACGCGATAAAGGAGAATAGCGGTAAAGCGGTGGTAAAGTGGTAAAGATACGCGGTAAGGATGAAGTCCGGCGGATCAATCGTCGTAATCGTCCAGGAAGCTATGCTCCCGGCCGTTTAGCTTGTAGCCCAGCACTGTCGCCAGGTTGACCCGGTGCATACTGCGAAAAATGCTTTTTTCCACATAGGGGTTGTCCCGGCTCAGGCGCCGCAGCAGATTTTTTACCTCCTGGCGCTTGGAACCGCCGCCGCCGTTGTCGCAGCCCGCGCAATCCTCGGTAAACCGGCAGGCGCACTGGATAAACTCCAGATCGTGATACTGCTTCCAGGCGATGATACTGTCCTCATGGACGCAGTACAAAGGCCGGATCAATTCCATGCCGGGAAAATTCCGGCTGCGCAATTTTGGCAGCATCGTCTGAATTTGCCCGCCGTACAGCATAGCCATCAGCGTGGTTTCCACCACGTCATTGAAATGGTGGCCCAGAGCGATTTTGTTGCAACCCAGGGACTGGGCCTTTTTGTAAAGGCAGCCCCGGCGCATCCGGGCGCAGAGATAGCAAGGGGAGCGATCCGTCCCCAGCACCGCCGCGAAAATATCTGTCTCAAATATCGTGACGGGGATTTCCAGCAGCTCGGCGTTGTCGATGATTTTCTGGCGATTGATGGCGTTGTAGCCCGGATCCATGACCAAAAACTCCAGGTCAAAGGGCTGCTCGCTATGCCGCCGCAGGGCCTGCATCAGCTTGGCCATCAGCATGGAATCCTTGCCGCCGGAAAGGCAGACAGCGATCCTGTCCCCCGCCCGGATCAGCCGATACTGCCGCAGGCCAGTGATAAAAGGACTCCAGATAGTTTTACGGTATTTTTGCCAAATGCTGCGCTCAATCCGCTGGCAGAGAGTCAAATCCCTCGCCCCCGGCCGTCGCCCCGCCTCGCTCAAAACGTCGTCTCGCCCCGCTTTCCCCCTCGCCTTTGGCAATTGGCCCCCGGCTTACGCCCGATGGGGCCGCCCGCCGCACGGCAAAATATTGAGCAAAATTGACAAAAGGCCAGCTTGGTGATAGTATTAAGAAAATTTATAGGTCACAGAGATCGCGGAGGTCACAGCGCCGGGTTGGCCTTGATCGCCGCCAGCGCCGCCAGCGCCGCGTCCACCTCCGCCTCCGTGTTCATGTGGGAGAAGGAAAACCGCGCCGCCCCCTGGGTCAAGGTGCCAAAGCGCCGGTGCAGGAGCGGGGCGCAATGGGCGCCGGCCCTCACCGCGATCCCGTATTTCTCGCTCAGGCTGCCGGCCACGTCGCCTGAGGGCAGCCGGCCCAGATTGAGGGCGACTATGGGCATGCGCTGGGCGGCGGCGTCATAATCGTCATAGGCGTCATAAGCGGTATAATCACCGTAAAACACCGCGCCGCCCAAGGCTTTCGCCGCCCGATAAAACCTGGCCGCCAGCCGGTTGGCCTGGGCCAGCAGCTGGGCGGGGCCGTTGGCCCTGACATAGCGCACACCCGCCAAAAGCCCGGCGATGCCATGCCCATTGAGCGTGCCGGCCTCCAGCAAATCCGGCAGCTCGGCGGGCTGGGTCAGCTCAAAAGATCGGCTGCCGCTGCCGCCGGTCAGCAGCGGCCGGGGCGTAAACCTCTCGCTGAGGCAAATGCCGCCGGTGCCCTGCAGCCCATAGAGGGCCTTGTGCCCGGTAAAGCACAAGGCGTCCACCCCGATATCATCCATATCTATAGGCGCCAGCCCGGCGGTCTGGGCGGTATCCAAAATAAAAATCAGGCCCTTTTCCCGGCAAAAAGCGCCGATCTCTCTCACCGGGG
>JAISDE010000188.1 GCA_031265035.1 Peptococcaceae bacterium
ATAAGGCAACAGGCTGTCTTCTGCCGAGAAAAAGGCGACCGTGCCGCCAGACAGATCCTGAGTCTCGCAGGGGTCGGGGCCGCCGCCGAACCGACGCCTTGTCCGACCGGCCAAAAACGGCGCCGTCAACGGCCGCCTTTTTTCCGTGGCGCCGCCGGTCGGCCCTGTCTCTCCCCGAGCCGCCGCCGCTTCCCGGGCCGGCGCCGCCAGACGGCTGGGCCAGCCGGCGCCAGCACCCGTGCTCGCCGCCGACGCCGGCCTGGGGCCGCCGTCGGTTGCCCCGCTCATCCCCTCGCCTCGCTCCCGACCCGGCGCCCCGCTCATCACCTCGCCCGTCTCCCGACCCAGCGCCCAGCTCATCACCTCGCCCGTCTCCCAGCCCGGCTCCCCGGCCATCCCCTCGCCCGTCTCCCAGCCCGGCTCCCCGCTCATCACCTCATCCAACTCCCCTTCCGGCCAGATCGGGAAATCAGTCTCGGCCTCCCCCTCGATGCCCGGTACCGCCGGCCCTCGGCTCAACAAGCGCCGGAAAACATATTTCTTGGTTTTGGCCGGCAAATCAGCCAGCCACTCCGGTTTTTGCCACCGGGCAAGCCCCAGTTTTCCCGCCCAGCCCTTTCCCGCCGCGGCCGCCCTGATCTGAGGCAGGGGCAGCGTAGACAAATAAGCCTCCAAGGCCCGAAAATCCCGGGACTCGCTTAATATTTCCCGCAGCAAAGCGGTGCTCAACGCCGTCAAAAACCAAAAATCATAAAAGCCCTGGCTCATTAAATCAATCAGCAGGTTTTGATCCCCGTTTTTTTCCTCGGGCAGCAGCAGCTTGACGCCACCGTCCCCCACCGCCTCCCGCAACGCTGACAACTGCTCCAGCAAAACGCCGTCGCTATCGCTTTTCAACAGATCCACCCGCCGATAAAAAGGCAGGCAATTAACCAAAATCGTAGGCGTCGGCCCGGCCACTTCCCGCTCCCGAAAAAAATCGGCCGCCGCCGGGCAATCATCAAAACAGGCCGCCGCCCCAAAATCGGCGGGCAACAACCCCAGAATCGGCGTATCCTGGGGAAAGCCGACCAAATAAACAGGCAGATCACCCCCGGCCTCACTCATAGGGTCTATATATTCCCCCTCTCTCCTATAATCCCCGCTGTCTTGGGCTTTCACTTTCACACCTCAATTCCCAGTTTATATAATTTATTACTTTTTATAACATTTTATCATGTTTTTTCTTCCCGTCAAGCCCTTTCGCCCAAATTTCCCCAAAATTTGAAAAAAATATTAATTGTTTGTGCTCGGCAACCAGCCCGCCGCCTACGGAAAACAGATTTTGCCGACGCTATCGGTAAAATTGACGAGTCCTTGGTCGCATATCCTCGAACCAAACAGAAAAAGGCCGCCGCGTTGAGCGGCAGCCTTTTTCCTGGCAAACATCATTTTTCGCTATCTATACTCTATCAATTACTCTATCAATTTCCAGTCGTCTCGTCGTCTCGTCGTCTTGGCTCTTACCATTTTGCTTCTTACCCTTGTGTCATCTTGCCTTTTCCCATTTCGTCATCTTGCCTCTTCCCGTCTTGTCGTCTTGCCATCTCGCCCAAGCTTTTCTCAGGCATTGATTTCCCGCAGCAAACGCTCGACCTCCGCCGGGTTCAATTCGCCGTCGGCGCCTTTCAGCCCGGCCAGGGACAAGCGCCCTGCCATGCCCCGGCTGTATAGCCGGTCGATTTCCTCCTGTTGGAGCACCCGCCCCATTCCTTTAACCTTTTCCACCACATGATCAATTTCCGCCTGACTGAGCACCGGTCCAAATTCCATATTTCTCTTCACGCCTTTCCCTGTAGATACCGCCTCGTCGTCCCCCCGCCCCGCGCTCAACGGGCGGATTTTTTGCGCCCGTCGCCGGTTCGCCTATTTGGGGCGGCGGATTTGCCCGCGTCGCTATTTTTCGGGCTATTCTTTTCCGCGTCGATGGTTTCCAATATTTGACCATACCAGATAATGGCGTCCACAAACGCCTTGTTGACATCATCCAGGCTAATACCCTTTTTGATGATCAGGATGGAGACCTTATCCCAATCCGCGCGCTCATAAGTATAAATCAACTCCAGCACAGCGGCCAAATCGCCGCTTTTCTCCACCAGCGCCTCCCGCACCCACTTGTCCACCGCCACGTCGTTTATCGCTTCCACCATGGGCTTCTCCAAAATCACGTCCAACAAAGAAAACAAGCCGGTAAGAAACAAGCTGGACTGCAGCGCGCTCAGCCCAAAAGGCCCGGCCAGGTTTTCCGCCAGCTTGGCCCTGGTCAGC
This sequence comes from Peptococcaceae bacterium, assembly GCA_031265035.1. Taxonomy (GTDB): domain Bacteria; phylum Bacillota; class Peptococcia; order DRI-13; family UBA5745; genus JAISDE01. Next base: position 2,308 of record JAISDE010000188.1, read on the forward strand.
GAAAGCTTGGTGATCTCGCCGGGCCGGTCTTCCGCCAGGCTGACGGAAATCGCCACCGTCGCCCACCGCCGCACCTCAATCTGGCCCAAAAGGGTCACGGCGCTGTGAATAGACTCCACCTTATTGCTCAACCCCACCGCCGCCGAATTGATAAACCTGAGCAGCGATATAGTCAGGTAAGGATCCCGCTCAATGATCCGGCTCACATCGGCAAACTCAAAATCCTTGCTATTGACCTGGTTCAGCAACTGCAAAGCGTTGACCTTGACAGGGGAAATCTCCTTGATCCCCTCGGTGATCGGTTGATTGTAAAAACCGCCCGTAAAAAGCGCCAAGCGGTTTCGGCTCAGCACCTGATAGGACTCCGTGTCCGGAATATTGGTAATTATCGGTCGAATGTCGGGCAGGTCGATATTGACCGTCTTATATTGGGCGAAAAACTGCGGCTCCTGATAATCCATGAGCAAATAGCTGATCAGGGGAATCAGGGGGTGCTTGTTGCCGGCGGCGGGAAAGCTGTCCAGGGCCAGCGTATACCCCAGCGCCCTCAACCGGCGGCATTTCCCCAGAGCGTAATCGTCAAAAGGCGCCTGCCCCGGCAAGACGCATACCAACTTGGCCGGGTCGATGCTCATATAAGTCAGCGCCTCGGTCAGCAGCTTAAATTGATTAACGTCCGTAAACAAAGGCTTATCGCCGGCGAAAGGCTCCAGCCCGACCTTCTCGATTAAATCCAGGCCCGGCGAGATCAGCGCCTCAGTCATACGCCGAAAATCATTTTGGATCCCGATAGCCTTTTCCCCGCTGCGGTCGCAAAGACGGTAAGCCTGTACCGCCATATTGGAATCAAAAAGCGGGACAGCTACAATAAATACTTTCATCCTTCACACCCATTTCGCGTTTGTTTGATTTACCGCGACTCCGAAATTTCTTTTAGTTTACTATGAAAGTGTCCTTGTATGCAATTGATTCTTGCCCGATCCTGAAAAAAAAACTACCCTCGACCATATCTTAACATAAACTACGCCCTTAGGGCGATGTTATTTTTTGTCACCTCTCATAGTTCCCATATAGCCCGCCATAAAGTCGCCGCGCTTTTGTGTGTCACGCGCCATAATGTCGTCGCTCTTTTGTGTATAATGTGCTATAATGTCGTTGGACTATTTGGAATGGAGGCGCTGTCTATGCTTCGCGACGCTATGAGACAGTTATATAATATGTGGGCGGTATGCCGGAAGTCGTTCTGCGCTTCTCGCGAAACCGCGATTTTAATGAGGCGAGGGAAATTCAGGAACGTATCCTGGCGTCTTATGAGCAGGATTTCTCCAAACACGCCCCCCATGAGGTCGTCCCCCGTATCCGGATGCTGTGGGACAGCATTCCCTCCCAGTTGGCGAAGGAAAACAAGAAATTCCTTTACGGGCTGATCAAGACAGGCGCGCGGGCGCGGGAATATGAGCTTGCCCTGCTATGGCTGACCGATTGCGGGCTGGCCCATGAGGCGCGGCGCGTGACAGCGCCCAAGCTGCCGCTGAAGTCCTATGAGGATCCGAGAGCGTTTAAGCTGTTTTTGATCGACGTCGGGCTATTATCCTGCAAGGCGGGGTTGAGCCAAAGCGTCCTGCTGGACGGGAACGAGCTGTTCACCGAGTTCAAGGGAGCGCTGACCGAGCAGTATGTCTTGCAGCAATTAAAAACCATCAAGGGTCTGACACCATATTACTGGACAAACGACAGCGGCAATGCCGAAATAGATTTCCTGGTGAGCGACGGGCGCGGGGTCGTTCCCCTTGAGGTAAAGGCCGCGGTCAACCTACAGGCCAAAAGCCTGAAAACCTTCCGGGATAAATTCAACCCAGCGATATCCGTCCGGACAGCTATGACAGACTATAAAAAAGAGGCATGGCTATTGAATCTCCCGCTGTACGCCATTCACACGCTACCCCGCGAGCTAGAGTAACTCATGCCACATTTCATTTGACTTCTTTTGACAATTATGATATTGTATGGATAAGGCGCTTGCCAGCGTCAAGCGGTTACGTCCTCCGAAAGGAGGTGACGCCTATGGTGACATGGTCAGATCTGATTCAGTTCTGCCTGTTGATCCTGGGTATCGTTGTCCTGTTGGTTGGGACAATTAAAAAGTAGCCGCCCCCCGCCCAAGGTGTCGGCTACTTTAGCCAAAAACCGAGGGCGTGACCGTCGCTGGCCGGCGCCTCTCTATGGCTTATTATAGCCTTCGCTTCCAAGCTTTGTCAACAGTGTTTTTTTCTCAAAAGAAACGGATTGAGCATGTGCTGGATTGAGCATGTGATTGGAACTGTGGTTGTACTGTTAATTATTACCTGAAATTCGGAATTGACTTCCTGCCGACTTTGTGAAATAATGTTCTTTGTAAGGTGAGGTGCTAGGTTGAGTAACTTGCGGAGCCTCGCCGGGCTATGTTTCCTGTCGTTCCATATTGGCGCGACGTTTTTTCGACATTTGAGGGAGGCGATGCTTATTGAAATGCTTTAATGACGGCAAACCCGGCAAACCTTTTTTACAATCCCCAAAATGTACTCATACAATGTTGTTTAATTTCAGACCTAGAATTAAAAATGGGGGGGTGAACAATCATGGTTAATCATCTTGCCGCGACACATCTAAACGGTAGGAAAACGCCGGCAAGCAAAAAGCTGCTGGCAATTACGCTTGTCCTGACATTGCTGCTCAGCCTGCTGCCGGCAGTCGCCTTGGCGGCGGGCGCCGGCTATACGCCGAATGGCACAATGACGCAACTGGCGGCCAATCCCGCCCTCGGGGTGAGTGGCACGTACTGGACAATCGCGTCCGGTACGGAAATGCAATTGCTGGCGACCTACATCAACGCCGGCAGCAACAACTCGGCCGGCGTCACGTTTTACCAGATCGCCGACGTTGATCTCTCGCAGATTAGCTCATGGCAGCCCATCGGCGGCATGGGCAACTCGATTACCACAATGAATTATTTCAAAGGTTATTTCGACGGTTCCCTGGGCGACGGCGCCACCTACTACGAAATCACCGGTATGAGTATCCAAGCGACTACGACCAGCCAGAACTATATGGGCTGGGGCCTCTTTGGCGCCTCCAGCGGCACCATCGCCAACGTCACGCTGGGCGGCGGTATCAGCCTGGTAGCACCGACGCCCAACCAAGATGTGGGCGGCGTGGTGGGCTATTCCACGGGCATCATCTGGAATTGCCACAACAGCGTCAGCGTGACGACCGGCCTTGGCTCATCAATGGTCGGCGGCATCGCCGGCGCGGTGGAAAATCCTGGTGCCGGCGTCGATATGATTTACGTCCGCTACTGCTCCAATACGGGCACGATCATTGGCGGTTCCCGGATTGGCGGTATCGCCGGCGCGGTGTACGGCGACAATAACCACGACGCGGTGGTGGACAATTGCTTCAACAAAAGTGAAATTACCTGTCTCAATACCTCTACGAAGGCTTATGCAGGCGGCCTGGTAGGTTATTGTGAGGGATACATTTCCAATTCTTACGCATATAATACCATCCTCCAAACAGGTTTGGGCGGTCATTACCTGGCTGGGGCGGCGGGCTTTCTCAGCGGTTACGACCCCCAAGCGGCTATGTCAAACACCTACGCGCTGTCTTTCTTCGACGGCAACGGAGATCCTGATTATGACCGCTGGCTTTTTGCCTCGGTGGACGACAGCAGCTCTATGTTTATCTCCAATTCCCTTTGGGTGGATACCTATAATTGGTCAGGCTATCCCCAAACGCCTGAAGCTCTTACGCAGCCTGTACCGGCCAGCGGTAATCCCTGGGGTACTTGGACAAGTGTCGGGCGCTTTGGCTCCGGCGCCAGCGACTACGACAGCAAAACCGCGGCCTATGTCTACGACAGCAGCACAGCTGTGTGGTCTGCCGCCACCGCGCTCACCGTCCTCAACGCCGACTCACCGGGCGTGGCCGAAGGCGACCAGTATCGTAATACCGTCACGACAGTGAACGACGGCTATCCCTATCTCACTTGGGAGCAAGCCGGCAATATCCCCGCGGCGCCGGTGGCCCCGACGATCCCGCCCAAACCTGAGGTGGGCATCTTCCTGGACGGCGTCAACGGCAATGACAGCAATACCGGCAGAAGCCCGGCGACAGCGGTCAAAACCTTTGCCAGGGCGCAAGATCTGCTTGACCCGGCGTCAAGTATCTACACCATCTATATCACCAACACAGTCACGGTCTCAGGCACTGAGACCTGGGCGCTGGGCGGCCCCAACCTTTACAAGGTCACCCGCAGCGCGGACGCCCCGACCAACGCGCCCCTGGTGGTCGTCGCCTCAGGCGGGACGCTTAATTTAGGCGGCACCGCCCTCACGCCTGAAATCGTGATCGACGGCAACGACGCCATCCTGGCCAGCGCGTCGCTTTTCCGTATCGACACCGGCGGCATACTCAATATCAGGGACGGAGCGGATATTATCGACGCTGTCTCCGACATGGGCGGCGCCATCACCGTCAACGGCGGCACCCTGAATATGTCGGACGGCTGGATCAGGTTCAATCAGGCCAGATACGGCGGCGCCGTCTATATCGCCGGGGGCACAGCCAATATCTCCGGCGGTACGATCAGCGACAACGAGGTCAGCCGATACGG
>JAISDE010000203.1 GCA_031265035.1 Peptococcaceae bacterium
GGCCCGCTTCGCCGGCGCCAGGGAGCTGTTCGCCGGCGTGGGGCCGAGCCAGTTTGGCCCCACCGAGTCCCTGAGCCGGGCCATGCTGGTGACGGTGCTGCGCCGCCTGGAGAATGGCGCCGGCGACGGCGACGGCTCCGGCTTCGCCGACGTGGCCCCCGGCTCCTGGTACACAGGCTCCGTGGCTTGGGCCAACGCCGCCGGTATCATCGGCGGGGTCAGCGACACGGACTTCGCGCCCAACCGGGCCATCACCCGGGAGGAGCTGGCCTCCACCCTGTACCGGTACGCCCGCTATCTGGGCAGCGACCTGGTCGGGGCGACCGGGGCTGGAGCCGGGGCGGCGAATGAGGCTGAGGCCGGAACCGGGACTGGAGCCGGAGCGGCGAATGAGGCCGCGACCGGGGCCGGGACTGGAGCCGGAGCGGCGACCGGGTCTGAGACGGGCGGGGGGGCTGCCGGCGCTAGCGCCGGCTCTGCTACCAACCCCGCCGCCGGCTCATCTGCCGGCGCCGCGACTGGCACTGCTACCGGCTCTGCCGCCCCGGCGGCGGATCCCCTGGCGGGCTTCGCCGACCGGGCCGAGTTGTCCACCTGGGCGACAGAGGTCACCCGCTGGGCCGTGGAGACAGGGCTGCTGGCGGGCCGGGCCGGCAAGGACGGTGTCGTCCTGCTAGCGCCCAAGAGCGAGGTCACCCGGGCCGAGGCGGCGGTCAAACTCCGCCGCCTCCTGGAGCGCCTGATCTGACTCATACCGGGTGACAATGGCGGGTGACACTACAAAGTACACAGCCAAAGGGGGGGCGGCCGGGGTAAAAACCCGGCCGCCCCCTATTTTTTTTATTTAAGAAATCTCACAAAACTAAAATATATTTACGCGTTTTTCGCTCGGCGGACATCCTGTAAAGTCGCCTCAAAATCGCCTTCCGATATGCTCAAAAGTAATGCCGCGGGCCGGCCGTTATTGGTTGTGACAAATTGTGTAACGATCACTCACCCCCCTGGCGATCAACGCCACCCCCATAGCGTTATCCCCGGTGTATTCCGGCTGGGCGAAATAGCAAGGGATAATTCCCATCAGGCCCTCGCTCAGCTGCCTCTGAATGTACTGATTGGCCGCCACCCCGCCCATAAATAGCAGGAAGCGGGGCCGCTCCGCCCCGGGCGTCGCCCCGGCAGGCTCGACGCCCAGCGCCGACAAGCAGGCCAAAACCGACTTGCGCAAGCTGCCGGCGATATAAAGCTCAATCGTCCTGGCGATTGCCGCCGGCGCCCTACCGTCGGCCAGCGCCCGCTTGGCCCACGCTTCCCCGCCGCTGAAGCTGATATTGCCCTCCCGGCAATAATTGGGCAGGCGATAAGCCGGCGTTCCGGCCCCGTTTTCGTTTTTTTGATCTTTTTCTTCCTTTTTGCCCTTTTCGCGGCTTTCGTCGCTTTCCCGGGCCAGCTTTTCCAGACGCGGCCCGGCGGGAAAGGGCAAGCCCAGGATTTGCCCCGTCCGATCAATCAGCTGCCCGGCGGGAATATCCAGGGCGCCGGCCAAAAGTCGGCAATCAAAATAGGGCGCCGACGAGCGGTGAAATCCCTTCACCAGTAGCAGCTCTGTGGTGCCGCCAGACAGATGATAAGCCAAAAAAGGGCCTTCTGGCGACAGCCCCGCTGACCACAGGGCCGCCATCAGATGCCCTTCCTGATGGGTGGTCTCCACCAGCGGCGCCCCAGTGGCCGCCGCCAGCATCCGGGCGGCGGCCAGGCCAGCCCGAAACACGGGCATATACGAATCCGGCCGGCGGCAGGGCTGGGCGCTGACCGCCACCGCTCCCAGCCGCTCGCTCAGGGAAAAAGGCAGGGCCGCCGCCAAGGCGCTAAATAAATCCGGCAGATGAGCCATGTGCCGGTAAAACGCTTCCGATTGCCGCAGCCCCTTCTCGCCGGCCGCCACTGGCAAAGGCAGCCTTTGTTGAAAAACAGGCGACCCTTGCCCGTCCGTCAAAGCAAGGGAAGTGGTGTAGCAACTGGTATCCAGGCCCAAAAAAACTTTTGCCGCCATCAGCGGCTACCCTCCGCGTCCCGCGCCGTCACAGGCGTAGTCGCCGGATCGCCTTCCGCCGGCGCTTCCTCCGCTGCCGCCGGCGCTATTTCCTCTGCCCGCGCTCCGTCCGCTGCCGCCGGCGCTCTTTCCTCTGCCCGCGCTTTCGCTCGTTTGCCTAAAATGCCGTTGACAAACCGGGCCGCCTCCTGCCCGCCGTACTTCTTCACCAAGTCCAAGGCCTCATTGATCGCTATAGCCGGCGGCAATTTTTCCCCATAAAGCATCTCGTACAGGCCCAGCCGCAGAATATTGCGCTCAATACCGCCCAATCGCTGAATTTCCCAATCCACAGCGTATTCGGCGATCACCTGATCCAATGCCTCCCGCTGCTCCAGAATGCCGCCCATCAGCCGGCGAGCGTAGTCGCTCTCGCCGCCGGCCAAAAAAACGCCTTCCTGTCCCTCGGCAAAGCCGCCCATCTCCCCGTCCTCCGCGATGTATGCCAACTGCCGCCAAGGATCGCCTTTTTCTATCTCATAGGCAAACAACGCCTTGATCACCAATTCCCTGATATCCCGCCGCCTCATGACCGCCAGCCCTTGTCTTGGGAAACCTGTTGGGCGACCTGGGGTTTCCCCTCCTCCGGCATTTCCGCGGCCCGTCGCCTATATTCCTCCGCCGTCCGGTCAAAATGAATCTCCTCCACCCAGACATGGACAGCGGTCACAGGAAACGGCGATATATCCCGCAGTATCTCCTTGGTCTCCCGCTGCGCCTGGCGAGCGATTTCCGGGATCGGCCAGCCAAAAAGCGCGGCGATATGAACGTCGACAACCACCGCTCCTTCTTTAACGGTCACCCGGATGCCTTTCGCCGGCTTTCTCACGCCCACCTTTTCCCCCAGATCGACAATAGCGCCGCCCGCCAACGCCGCGACGCCCGGTACGCGCGCGATCACCGGGCTGATTTGATCAGCCAAGACATCCAAATGTATTTTCAGCGGCTCTTTTTCCTCGGCCGCCCCGCCATCCGCTTTTTTCGCCATCTCCCTCATCTTCGCTATCAGTTATCAGTCATCATCAGTGGCATACTGGCTGCTGGAAAAAACCACAGCGCCGCAACGGTCACAAAGCACTTTCACCTCGTCGTCCGAGCCCCAAAAGATATCCGCGTTAAATGTTTTATCCTTGCCGCAGGCGGGGCAAGCAATACTGATCAATTCTTCCTCGTCATCATCGTCATCGTC
>JAISDE010000175.1 GCA_031265035.1 Peptococcaceae bacterium
GGGATGGCCGGGGAGCCGGGCCGGGAGTTGGGCGACGAGGGGATGGGCGGGGCGACCGGCGGCGGCGGGCCCAGCCGTCTGGCGGCGCCGGGGCGGGAAGCGGCGCCCGCCCGGGGAGAGAAAGGGCCGACCGGCGGCGCCAAGGAAAAAAGGCGGCCGGTGACGGCGCCGTTTTTGGCCGGTCGGACAAGGCGTCGGTTCGGCGGCGGCCCCGACCCCGGCGAGAATCAGGATCTGTCTGGCGGCACGGTCGCCTTTTTCTCGGCAGAAGACAGCCTGTTGCCTTATTCCCTGGCTGTGCTGACCGGCCTTTGGCTGGCGGGGTCGGGGCGAAAGACTCTGCTGGTGGAACTGCCGGGCGGCGACAATCGCTTGGGCGTGGCCCTAGGCCTGCGGCATCCGGAAAAAAATCTGCGGCAGGCGCTGCTGGGCTACCAGGAGGGCAGGCGGGGCGATTGGCGGCGATACTGCGTCAGCGGGCCTCAGCTGGCCCGGGAACCTCTGGCTTTTGACCAGACGTCTTACGCCGCTACCTTGCCGGAGGACTTACTTTTTTTGCCGGATCAGCATACCAAAGAGGACTTGCTGCCTTGCTGGGAAGGCTTTTTAGGCTCCCTGATCCATTGGGCGATCTTGGAAGAACGGTGTTTTTACATTTTATACGTCGGCTTTGGGGAGGAAAAGGCCGGGCGCTGGAAAAAGGGTCTGGTTTGCGGCCAAAATGTTGTGGGGTTTCCGCCCTGGCCCGCCGGGTTCAACGCCGCTTTCGCCGCCCAAAAAAGCGCCGCCGGCAATTGCCTGCCGGCCTTTGACGGCAGCTGGGGGCCGGGGCAGATCAAAAAAGAGGCCGCGGCGGGCGGGCGGAGCCTTTTCATTGTGCCGCCGGAAATCAAAAAAGACTTTTTAAGCATTACCGCCTTTCAGGGAAAATGGGCGAACTTTTCCCCGGAAAGCCGGCGTTGTCTGGAAACGCTCTGCCGGAGTTTTCACCCGGCCGGGACGAAAAGATGAGAGGTTGAGATGAGATGACCAACGGAAAACAGCCGGGGGAAAGGGCGACCATTGCCGTATGGGCGTGCGCCGGCGCTGACGCGTCGCCCCTGGCTTATCGCGTCGCCGGCTCGCTGGCGGAAGCCGGCAAAACACTGATCGCCGAGTTGCCCTGCCTGGGCATTCCCCGTTTGGGTTTTGCCGCCGGCATCATGGATCGGGAAAAAAATACGGAGGCGGCGCTGACCCAATACGAGCAGAGAAATATGGTGCCTTGGGAAATGGCCCATCAGGTATCCGCCCGGCTGGCGGTTTTGCCCGCCAGCGTATTTGCCGTGCCGGATTGCCCGATTACGGCCAAGGTGAGCGTCAAGACCCTGGCCGGCTTTGCCGAGGCCTTGCGGGAACTGGCCTGGCGGGAAGGCTGCCGCTATTTGCTGCTGGATTGCCAGGGTCAGCTGACCAGCGCTATGACATTTTTTGCCCTGAAAACGGCGGATCAGGTGGTAATACCTATCAATCAGCCCACGGAGGCGGCTTATGTCATAGCGGCTGTGCGGCGGCTGGTCAATGTTTACCACCATCGGGCGGATAAATTCATTTTGGCGTCGGCGGGCGACAGCAAGGCGATCAAGAAGGTGGCGGCCGCCGGCGCTGAGGGCGACGAGGGGATAGGGGAGATCAGGGTAGCGCCGCCGGACGCCAAAAAACTGGCGCAAATGCTGGGGCAGGCGTCGCCAGCGCCGCCGGCGACGGCGGCGGTCGGGCCGGAGCGGAGCGAGATGAAGCGGGATAAGGCGGCGAAAAAAGGGAGCGGGGTGGCGCAGGATAAGGTAATGAAAAGAGGGAGCGAGGCGGAGCGGGATGAGGCGGTGAAGTGTGGCGCGGCACAGGATAAGTCAGCGAAAAAAAGGGGGGAGGGCAATGAGATATTGGCAAAAGAGACAGGCAAAGGCTGGCTGGCGCGGTTGAGCGGTACGCGCGCCGCCGGGGAGCTGAGAGAGTCGCCTCAGGCAAAGGCGGACGGCATCGCCTGGGCCGCTTTATTAAACGAGGAGGCCGCCAGTTATGGGGAAAAGGCGGCCACCGGGATGGCGACGGCTGGGCTGGCGGCGACAGGGATGGCAGCGGCCGGGCTGACGGCGGCGGCGGTTGGCGGGGAGGAAAGCGAGGCGCTGATCTATCTGTGACGCTGATTTTAGTTGATTTTATTAGTTGATTTTAAATAAGGAAAGTGGGGCAGGGCGGCGATGAAAGATTATTTTGATCCCTTGGAATATATTTTTGCCGCGGAAGACAACGGCCCCGGCTGGACGGTCGGCGAAAGCGGGCCGGGAGAGCGGGAGGAAAATCGCGCCGCCGGCGACTTGCAGGAAGCGGCCCGGCAGGTACGGCATTATTTGCGGGAAAACCACGGCGCCGGCCTGATTACCGCCGTAATCGATCCCCAAACCAGGGAGCAGATGAAAAGAAGAATGCTCCAATACCTGACCCAATCCGGGCTGCGGGTGGCGGGGCTGAGCCGGCAGCAACTTTTTCTCCGGCTGCAGGAGGAAATCTTGTATTATGGGCCTATCCAGCGGGCCTTGGACGATCCGGCCGTCACCAATATCGATATCAATAGCTATCGGGATATCTACCTGGAAAGGGCCGGGGAGGAAGAATACCATCCGGAGATGGGCTTCAAGGACGAGGCCCACCTGGAGGTCGTGCTGAATAAAATGCTGCTGGCGGACGGCAAGGCGCTGACCGCCAACGAGCCTCATATCGACAGCCTGTTTGAGAAATACCGGATCTGCGCTGTTTTGGGCGCCGGGCGGGGCGGCATAGCTACCGAGGGCACCTGCGCCTCCATCCGAAAATTCGCGGAGGAAACCATCACGCCGGGGGAATTGGTGGCCGGCGGCGCTATCAGCCAGGAAATGAGCGATTTTTTCGCGCAGGTGCTGCCCTGGTGCAACGCCATCATCGCCGGCGCCACCAACTCGGGCAAAACCACAACCATGATGGCGATGCCCCTGTATTTTGCCCCGGAGACCCGGATTATCACCATCGAGGACAGCCCGGAAATGATGCTGCGCCGGCGGAATTGCTATCAGGAATACCGCAATATTGTGGCGCTGCAGACCAAGGATCACGAAAACCGGGAAAAGCGCTTCGATATCGCCCGGCTGACCAAGGTCTCCCTGCGGATGCGGCCGGTCAAGGTGATGATTGGCGAGGTGCGGGACGCCCAAGCCTGTCGGCAGGCCCATGAGAGTATGAATACCGGGCATAATACTTATTTCACCATCCACGCCAGCTCCGCCGCCAATGCCGCGGTCAGGATCGTGCAGCTGGCCGGCGACGGCTATAATGACGAGATAATCGCGGCCCAATTGGCGGATACGGTGGATCTGATCTTGTTTCAGCAAAAAATGCGGAAAAGCCGGCTGATTACGGAGGTAGCGGAATTGATCGGCTATGAGGGCGCCCGCAAACCGGTTTGCCGCACCTTGTTTCGCTTTCAGCAAATCGGGCTGACCGAGGACGGCCGGGTCGTCGGGGAGCACCGGCGCTTGGCCGGGATCTCGGAGACCTTGGCGGAAAAATTAAGCCAAGCCTTGGTCGAGGGGGAAAAAATCGCTCATTGGCGGCAGGCGCCGGCAGCGCCGGGGGCGCCGGCAGCGCCAGGGGAGCCAGGGGAGGTGGGGTAGCGTCGTCGTCGGCAGGCACTATAATAAAGAGGAGGGGGACGGATGTTTTCACTGATCAACGCGGCGCTGATCGCCGGCTGGCTGGTTTTAGCGCTGACACTGCTGCTCAGGGGCGGCGGCAAAAAAGACAAGGCGGAGGGGTATTGGCGGCAGGAGGAGGAGCGGATCAACAGCCGGGCCAGCCAAGCCGGCGTCAGTTGGGGCAGCCGGGAGACAAAGCTGATCTGGCTCTTTAGCCTGGGCGTGGCTTGCGGCCTGTACTTTCTGACCGGCAATCTGCTGCTTTTCGGCGCCGGCTGGCTGTTGATGCTGATCCTGCCCAGCCTGATCATTGACAGCCGGCGCCGACAGCAAAGGCTGGCCTCCCTGACCGCCCTGACCGACTGCCTGCGGCAGCTGCTGGCCCGCCTGCCGGATCAGGGCAGCCTGAGCAGGGCGCTGGAAATGGTGCTGGAAAGCAGCGGCGACCGGGAGTCTACGCTGATCATGGGGCAGGTTTTGGACGAGCTGCGCCTGGGCAGCAGCGTGCGGGAGGCTATCGGCCTTTGGCAAAACAAAGTGGGCCTGAAAAAATTCGACCATGTGGCGGAGACCATGATTCAGGCCAATAAAGACGGCTGGACGCCGGCCGCCTTGAGCGCGCTGGACAAATCGGTGCAGGCGCTGGAGGCGGATTTGCGGGCCGTGCTGCTGGCGGCGCAGAAGTCAGTCAGCAAAAAAAGGCAGCTCTATACTACTTTATTGACATCCTGGAGCTTTCCCGTGATTTTATCCCTGATGAATACAGGGCAAAAGAACATTTATCTGCACACCTTGGCCGGCAAGATCCTGATCTTCGCTTATGTGGCCTTCAGCCTTTATGTGGTAGTAAAAGGGCAAGAGTATTTGTCCCTGAACGTCGAGGAACTGTAAAAATTTTTTCGCGACGGCGATTGACAAATAATGGGGCTTGCTGTATGATGGTTGTGGATAAATATTACAAGAAAGGAGGAAAAAGTAAACATGACTGAGAGCTGGCGTTTTTTCCCAGCCTTGCTGTGGGCAGTCTATGTTTCCGCCGTCCTGCAATATTTGCTGGGGCAAATAGAGCGATGGCGCCGCCCGTACAAACAGGCCGGGGTCGCCGCCCTGGGCGAGGAAGGTTGGCGGCGGCGGCAGGAGCGGGACAGCCGGGGTCTGCGGCGTATGATGCGGGTGATGGATCGGGGCGCCTCGCTGATCCGGGTGGAGCAGACCTACTGGGATCGCCTGGATCGGCGGTTGGGCCTGATGGGCAAAAAAGCCGCCGGCAGGGAGACCTTGGCGCTGCTGATGCTGCGCTGCCTGCTCTACGCTTTGCCGGCGCTGTCGCTGCCGGTCTTGCTGGGCGGTTGGTGGAAAGCCCTGTTTTACCCGGTGGCGGTGGCGGTACTGTTTCGTCAGGAAGTAAAGTCTTTGGATCGTCAGTATGGGCAATGGCAAAAATCCCTGGTTCGGGATATCCCGGAAGTCATGGATCGGCTGCGTATCTGCTTTGCCAGCGGCCGGGACTATTTATCGGCTCTACGGCAGGCCCAGTCCGCCGGCGGCCCGGCGATGGGGCGAGTTCTCAGCCAGCTGATCCACGATATCCAAAGTATGGGCTCGGCGGCGGCCTTTCGCCTGTTTTCCCTGAGCTTTGATTTGCCGGCGGTGCAAAAATTGGCGTCCGCCCTGATGCTGGCGGTGGAAAGCGGTTATGGGGCGGCGGAAGCTTATTTCAACAGCATCGAGGGAGAATTGACGGCGCTGCGGCAAGAGGCGGCGGAGGCGCTGACCAAGTCAAAACCGGAAAAGGTCTACCAATTATACGGGTTGCTGTTTGCTTTGGCGGTGGGCGCGTTGCTGCTGAAAGGCTGGGAAATTTTTCAGCAGGTGGGGCGGTTATTTGTAGCGTGACGGTTCGGTATTATGCTCGGTATACGGTTCGGTATTATGCTCGGTATTATGCTCGGTATTATGATAAGGAGGCGGAGATATGCTTATGTGGTACGCGGGAAAAAGGGAAGCTTTGGCGATGGCGGTGATCCAGGCCCAAAACGCTTTATGGCGCCGCTGGGAGAGCTTTCGGCGGGAGCAGCGGGGGGATATGGTTTCCGCGCTGGGCTGGATGGCGATTATGGCGCTGCTTTTGGTCACGATCAAGGGCATTGTGGACGGCAAGCTGACCGGTTATGTCAACAGTATTTTTTCCTATCTGGATCGGGTATTCAATCCCTCTTGACAGGAGGAGTGACGATGGGCGGAGATAGAGACGGCGGGGGTTTTTGGCTGGGGCAGTCGGGGGAGGGCCTGATCAGCGGATTTTATGTCATGTTTGTTCTGGCGATTGTCCTTTTCCTCGCTGTGGAGGTGGCCTCCTACAGCATGTGCGGCTGGAAGCTGTATGGGGCCTGCGGCGAGATCATGGATCTGATGAAAGCGGAAAACGGCCTGGACGACGTTATGGAGCAGCGTTTTCGGATACTGCTGCGCTCCCTGAGCCTGGACGACATGGAGATTAGCCTGGAGGGGACGCCAAAAACCGCCCAGCGGGGCGATTTGCTGGTGCTGGCGGCTCGGGGGCGGTATCCGGTGCGCTGCCTGCGGCCCTTTGGGCGGGAGATCACCGTGCCCTTTGGCGCGCGGCTTAATGGGCTGGCACACAGCTATATCCGGGGAATTTAGGGATTGCTGGCCAGGAAAAGGCTACACAAGAAAGGGCTGGCCAGTAGGAGGAGGAAGGTATGCGGGCGCTATTTTGGTTGTGGATTATGTTTTTGGTCGTGTGCCTGGTGACGGACAGCGGGGCGTATTGGCTGATTCGAGCGCGGCTGGGGCAAAGCCTGGAGCTGGCTTTAGACGGCGCTTTGGTGGCGGGCGTGACGGAAGATGATCTGACATGGGGCCGCAATCTGGCCGAGGGGCGCAGGGCGGAGAATCAGGCTGAGATGTTGCTGCGGCAAAATATGGCCGGCCCTTTGGCTGAAAGCCTGCGCCTGACGTTTAGCCTGGCCCAGGCCGACGACAGGGTGACGGCGGCGGGCCGGGCCAGCGTCCGCTTCCCCTTTCTTCTGGCTGGCATGATTGGCCGGCGGGGGACGGAAATTGTGGTAAACCGGCAATTGGATTATCAGGGGCGGTACAAATGAGGAAGAATAAAGAAAGGCGGTTCCGATGAGATTAGGCGGCATGAATCGTTCCCTGGCAGGGTTTTTGCTCAAAGGGCTGGGGATCAGCTTGAGCTTCGCGCTGGTATTTTTATTGACCTATGGGCTGAATCAGTCTTATTTGCGCCAAATGGCGCAAACTCGGCTGGTGGTGACGGCGAGAAGCGATTTGCTGCCGGGTCTGCCCTTGACGGCGGACGTCCTGCAGCTGACGGAGAAACCGATTTTTGGCCTGGGTCAGGATTACGCGGAGAGCGTGGAGGAATTGATGGCTCAGGGCCCTTGGTATGTGGGCGTTTTGGGGGTTGGCGCCGGCGATATCCTGCGGCCGGGTAAGCTGTCCGCCGCGGCGGCGTCAGGCGGCGACTGGCGCTGGGAAGCCAATCGCCGGGGCGACGCGCGGCTGATCGCTGTGGAGACGACCCTGGTGCGCAGCGGCGGCGACTGGTTGTGGCCGGGAACCAGGGCGGACGCCTTGGTGTATTTACCGGCCAAAGAAAGCTATGACGATCCCCAGCCCGCGCGAATCATTGGCCCTGATGATGATCCCCTCTTGCGGGATCTGCTGATCATCGACAAGAAAAACGGCGGCGGCCTGACACTGACCGGGGAGGAAAACCATGACGGCTACAGCCGGGATATGCTGCCGGCGGTGGTGACCCTGATGGTGGACGGCGGCGACACGGAGCGCATCAAGGCGCTGATTCGCTATAATGAGGAAGGCAGGATCTATTTCTCGCCCACAGATCTTGGCGTCAGGTATGATTGAGGCGCTGGCCGGGCTGCCTTGGGAACGGCTGATTCTGGCCGGGCTACTGTTGGTGGCGGCGGCTACGGATCTGACCCGGCGCTTGATACCCAATCGGCTGATCCTCGTAGGCCTGTCCTGTTTTTTGCTGCTGACGGCGGCGGATTTCTGGGGCGCCGCGAGCGAGGGGGCCGGGCTGGAGCGCCTGGGCGGGCGCCTGGCCGCCGGCGGGATGGCCTTTTTGATCCACTGGCTCCCTTACCGTTTTCAGGGGATGGGCGCCGGCGACGTCAAACTGGCGCTTTTGACCGGGCTGCTGCCGGGTTGGCGGCCCTGGCTGGATTATCTGGGGTGCTATTGTTTGGTTCTGCTGGCGGTCGCCCTGGTTTTTCTGGGCCTGGGCAAAAAACGGCCCCAGACTTTCCCACTGGCGCCGTTGATGGCGGCGGCCTACGTCCTGCTCAATATTTTGCCGCCATGACACTCAACATTAAGAAGCGCGACATTAACACACTCAACATTAAGAGGCTCAACATTAAGAAGCGCGACATTAATTCCGCGCTTCTTAGTTTTCTGTCTTGCTAAATAAAAGGAAAAGCCTTATCATAAAGTGGTAATGAGACATCAGTTTTACGGCAGTTCCCGGCGGCCTTCCAGCGCCTGGGCCAGGGTCGCGGCGTCCGCATGCTCCAGGTTGCTGCCCACCGGGATCCCGTGAGCGATCCGGGTGGTCTTGATCCCCAGGGGTTTCAGCAATTTGGCCAGGTACAGGGCGGTCGTCTCGCCCTCCACGTCAGGGTTGGTGGCGAGGATCACTTCCTTGACCTCCCCGTCTGTCAGCCGGGCCAGCAGCTCTTTGATCCGGAGATCTTCCGGCTGGCGCCCCTCCATGGGCGAGATGGAACCGTGCAAAACATGGTACAAGCCCTGGTAGTCCCTGGCCCGCTCGACAGAAAACACATCGGCGGTGTCCTCCACCACGCAGATCAGGCGGCGATCCCTGGTTTCATCCCGACATACCTGGCAAGGGGTGATGTCGGTCAGGGAAAAGCAAATCGGGCATAAGGTCATGGTTTTTTTGGCGTTGACTAGGGCGGCGCCGAAGGCCTCCACCTCCCGCTCGGATAATGAGAGGATGAAAAAGGCCAGGCGTCCAGCCGTTTTGGGGCCGACGCCCGGCAGCTTGCCAAATTGCTCCATCAATTCCCGCATGACCGGAGCGTGGTACATGCCGCCCATTAAAGCAGTCCCGGAATTTTGACGTTGCCGGTGACTTTGCTCATTTCCGCCGCCGCTTTTTCCTGCGCCAACCGACTGGCCTCGTTAAAGGCGACGATGAGCAGGTCTTGCAGCATCTCCACTTCTTCCGGGTTGAGCAACTCCGGCTCAATGCCCAAATCGCGGACTTCTTGTTTACAATTCATTACGCAGCGCACAGCGCCGCCGCCGGCGGTGGTCTCCACAGTCATATCCCCCAAGCTTTCTTGCACCCGGGCCATGTCCGCCTGCATCTTCTGCATCTGCCGCATCAATTTTTGCGGATTGCCAAAACCCATAATCTTTACCTCCTACGTCTTTTCAGGATTTTCGCGCGCAGCGCGCATATCTATTATACATTTATCCCGGCGCAACGCAACCGCCGGCGAGAAAAAGGAGGCTAGGATTTGACACATCAGACGGTATTTCAGCGCTATGAAAAAAAATATATTATCGATCAGCGGCAATACGAGTCGTTACTGCGGGGCTGTCTGGGAAAACTGATTCCGGCCCAGCACAGCGCTTACACCGTCGCCAATTTGTATTATGATACCGAGGATTTCGAGCTCATCCGCGCGGCTTTGGCCAAGCCGGTCTACAGGGAAAAGCTGCGGCTGCGCTGTTATGGCGCCGCGAGCGAGGATGAGCCGGTTTTTCTGGAACTGAAGAAAAAATACCGGGGTGTTGTGTACAAACGCCGGGTGAGACTTCCTTACC
>JAISDE010000029.1 GCA_031265035.1 Peptococcaceae bacterium
TCCCCAAGCCATTTGTTAGTTATTACCATGCGCGTTCGCCTATGCTTTTTCCCTTATTTCTCAAGGAAAACTCAACTTCCACTACCTAGTGGAACTTACTTTGGGAATTTACCGCAAAACAAATGGCGGTAAATGGCGCTGGAAATTGAGATGGAAATAATGGTGGAATAACCGGTGGATTAAATGACAGGCAACAAAAAATAATCAGGCTGCTTGTTAAAAATCCTGTGATTACTACACAGGCTCTCGCGGACTCGCTCGGCGTGACAAGGCGTGTAATAGAAAGCAATATCAGCCAACTGAAAAAAGCCGGGTTGGTCGCGCGCGAGGGCGCCAAAAAAAACGGCCGCTGGATCGTAAAGCCCGAAAACGGAAAGGATTAACCGATTATGATGGCAGCGTCGGTAATGATGTCGGTATTCGTGTCGGTAATGATGTCGGTTTAAACGAAATCCGGCAGAGAATTATTGAGTTAAGGGGTGTACTCGCAATAGCCGCCGAAGAATAAGAAACCATTTTGCAAATTGCCATTAACATGGTATAATTTATTATAATAGCATATGAAAATATGCGCGAAATATGCTTTGGGGAAAGCTTAATGGGGAAAGCTTAATATTAGGGGGAGGGGAACGTATGCCAGAGGAGGTATTTGAGACAGTTTGCGGCGTGTGCCATTTCGGCTGCCCGGTTCGGGTGACGGTGAGAGATGGCGAGGTCGCGCGGGTCGAGCCATCCAGGCTGGGGAGCGGGTATCTCTGCGCCAAGGGGTTGGCGGGGCGGGCCTATCTGTACCGGGAGGACAGGGTAAAAACGCCCCTCCGCCGCCTGGGGAAGCGGGGTGAGGGCCGGTTTGAGCCGGTGACCTGGGCGGAGGCGTATCGGGAGATCGCCGCCAAGATCCTGGAAGTAAAAGCTATGTACGGGGCGGATGGCGTCGCGTTTTTCACGGGGTACTCAAAATGGTACCGCCCGCTGCTGCACCGGCTGGCCCACAGCTTTGGGACGCTCAACTACGGCACGGAGTCCAGCAGCTGCCACACCGCCAGCGTCATGGCTAATCTGGTCAGCGGCGGGGTGTATGTCCGGCCCGATACGGAAAACGCGGAGCTGCTGCTGTCCTGGGGCGAGAATCCCTTTTACAGCACAAATTACGCCGGCGACAGAATCGGGCGGCTGAAAGAGAAGGGTTTGCTGGTAATCTCCGTAGATCCCCGGCTGACGCCCTGGGCTAAACGTTACGCCGATATCCACCTGCGGCCCCGCCCGGGGACGGACGGGGCGCTGGCCCATTGCTTCGCCAACCGGCTGATTGAGGCGGGCGCGGTGGACAAGGAATTTATCGAGAAATATGTGCATGGCTACCGGCGCTACGCCGAGTACGCGCGGGGCTTTACCCCGGAGCGGGCCGCCGGCGTCACCGGTATCCCGGCGGCGGAGATCGAGCGGGCGGCGAGGCTGCTGACAGAGCATAGCGGCAGCCTGGCGGTGGGCATAAGCCAGGCCGGGCTGACCCACCACGTCAACGGTTTCCAAAACTATCGGGCGGCGGCGGCGCTGGCCGCTATTACAGGCAATTATGATCGGGAGGGCGGCGTCATCCCGGTGGAGTATTCCGGCAGGCTGGCGGATCGCAATTTCCCTCGACTACGCGTAGACGAGTTTATCGCCGAGACCCGGCCGGACAAGGCCCGGCCCAAGATTGGCAGCGAGAGGTTTCCTCTGTGGGCGGAGCTGGTCGACGAGTTTCAGGCGATGGATCTGCCCCGCCAGGTTTTGACGGCGGCGCCGTACCCGCTACGGGCGTTGGTTGGGTTTGGGGTCAACGCTCGCATGTTCCCCGGCGACGGGAAATTTTTCGCGGCGCTGGAAGCCCTGGATTTCTTTCTTGATACCGAGATTTTCATGACGGACACAGCGAGGTACGCCGATATTATCCTGCCAGCCTGCACATCCTATGAGCGCTCGGAGTTGGTTGGCGTCATGGGTGGGCCGATACGCTACTCGTCGCCGGTCATCGCCCCGCTGTATGACAGCCGCTCCGACGCGGATATTATCTGTCAGCTGGCGGCGGCGCTGGAGGTAGAGGACGCCGTCCTGCGGGCCGGCTATGACGCCTGCGCCCGGCAGTTGCTTAGCAAGGTCGGCCTGACCCTTGAGGATCTGCGCCTTGACTCATCTCCCCGCCGCGTACCGGGGAAGGAGCCGTATATAGTTGGCTCGACGCTGAGAAACGGCTTCGCGACGCCAACGGGCAAGTATGAGCTGTATTCGGAGACCGTCGCCCAATACGCCGGATCCCATGGCCTCGATCCTTTGCCGACGTACGTAGAGCCGCCGGAGTCCCCGGATGGGGAATACCCTCTGACGCTGACTGTAGGCGGCCGTTTGCCCAACGCGTTTCACTCCCGGTTTCACCAGGTTGTCTGGGCGCGCTCTCTCCGTCCCAACCCGGCGCTGGATATAAATCCCGCCGACGCGGGGGAGCGGGGCATAGAGCAGGATGACGCGATCGCTGTCGCCACTCCTTGGGGGGAAATTACCGTCCGGGCTAATGTGACGCTGCTGGCGCCGGCGGGCGGGGTGTTTTTCTATCAGGGCTACAGCGAGGCTGACGGCAACGGGATCCTGGACGCCGACGGGCTGGATCCGTATTCGGGCTTTCCCGCTTTCCGCTCAGCCAAGTGCCAGGTGAGAAAAGTTGGGCAAGTCAGGGAAGTGGAGCGGGCGAGGAAAAGGGAACGGGTGAGGAGAGCGGAGCGGAGCAAGGAAGCGGCGCCGGTCAGGGAAGCGGTACCAGTCGGCAAAGCGGCGCCGGCCAGGGAAGCGGCGCCAGTCGGCAAAGCGGAGCGGAGCAAGGAAGCGGCGTCTGGCAGGGAAGCGGTACCAGTCGGGAAAGGAGAGGTTGCCGTGTGATGGCGCCGCCACTGAAAACAATCGCGTTCGGATTTCGCCCGGAGCTGTGCGTAGGATGCGGGCGGTGTATTATCGCTTGCCTGGACGCCCATGATACGCCTATCGGCACAGTGCCGCCTCTGCGAGTATCGGGCCGGGTCGAGAGCGAGGACGCCGGGCAGGCCGACATTGAGTATTATACCGCCGCTTGCTTCCATTGCGAGGCGGCGCCTTGCGCGGCGGTTTGCCCCAAGGGATGTGTCAGGCTGGACGACGTTGTTCCCCTCGTCGTCCTTGACAACGAGTTCTGTATCGGCTGCGGGAATTGCGCCCGGGTCTGCCGGTATGACGCCGTGAGATTCCGGGGCGGCCGCGCGTTCAAATGCGATGGTTGCGCGGAGCGGGTGAGGCGCGGGCAGAAGCCCGTCTGCGCGGCTGTGTGTTCCCAGGGCGCGATTACCCTGGACGACAGGAACGAGGTTCTGCGGACGGGGCGGCAATGGATCGCCGCGGCGATAAAAAGCTGAGGAAAAGAACCAGCAGAACCTGAAAAGGCAGAACCTGAAAAAATTGTCTCCGCCGGCGTTAGCGCTTGAATGACGGGGCGGCCAATGGTATACTTATACCATTGGCCGTTTTGATGCCTTACGGACTAGTACCTTACGGAGTAGGCTAAAATACCGCGGGGGAGAAGATTTATTGTTTAATATTTACGCCCTGGCGCTGCTGGGCGCTTTCGCCCTTTATTTTTGGCCGGCGCTGCGGAGAAATTTGCATCTGTTGCAGCTGAGCGGTTATTACGCGGAGCGTTTCCTGACCGCCTTGAAGGCCGACGATCGCAAAGAGGCGTCGTTTTTGATGGTGGGCTTGATTGTCGCCAACCTGGGTTTGCGAACCATGTTTTCGCTGCCTTTGTTTTTGTTGCTCCATGCCGGGGTTTTTCTGATTTTAGGCCTGCGGGTCAAGAAACGCCCGGAGAAAAAGCCCCTGGTCTTTACCTGGCGGATCAAACGCCTGCTGACCGCGATTTTGCTGCTTTGCGTAGCCGCCATTATCGGACTGGCCTTGCTTTTTCCTCGTACGTATTGGTGGGAGTTGCCTTTTTTGTTGGGGTTCCTGTACTTGATGCTGCCCGCCGTCGCCGTTGTGGCCAATTTGCTGAGTCAGCCCCTGGAAAAGCGTATCGCCGCCGGGTTTATCGCCGACGGGAAAAAGCGGCTGGCCCGGCATCCGGGGCTTTTGGTGATCGGCGTGACCGGCAGTTTTGGCAAGACCAGCGTGAAATTTTTGCTCAGTCAGCTGTTGAGCGAGGATTATCAGGTGCTGATGACGCCGGAGAGTTATAATACGCCTATGGGTGTCGTCAGAACTATCCGGGAGCGGTTGCGGGCCACCCATCAGGTGTTTGTGGTGGAGATGGGCGCCAGGAAGCCGGGGGATATCCGGGAGCTTTGCGAGATCGTCAAGCCTGGCTGGGGGGTGATTACCGCCGTTGGGGATATGCACCTGGAGACTTTCGGCAGCCTGGCCAGGGTCGGGGAGACGAAGTTTGAGTTGGCGGCGGCGGTGGGCCAGGATGGGGTAATGTTTTTGAACTGGGACAATGATTACATCCGCGGCCAAAAGCTGACTCAGCCGACAGTTCGCTATGGCCTGGGCGGCGGCGGCGGGCGGGGCGAGGATTTGGATGTCCGGGCCGTCAAGGTGGTCTCCGGGCCGGAGGGTTCCGCTTTTGATTTGCGTTTGCCCGGCGGGGAGACGATCGCCTGCCAGACCAGGCTGTTGGGTCGGCATAATGTGCTCAATATAACGGCGGCGGCGGCGGTGGCGGCGCGGTTGGGCATGGCGCCGGAGCGGCTGGCCCAGGCTATCGGTCGCCTGACGCCGGTGCCCCACCGGCTGCAGCTCTTGCCGGGGGGCGACAAATACCGGATTATCGACGACGCGTACAACGCCAACCCGGAGGGGGCGAGGCACGCCCTGGAGACCCTGGGCGGTTTTGAGGGGTACAAGGTGCTGATTACGCCGGGGATGGTGGAGCTGGGGGAGCAGGAGGAAGAGTTGAACCGCCGGTTGGGACGGCAGGCGGCCAAGTATTGCGATTTTATTATCGTGGTGGGCAGGAGCCGCTCTTTCCCCATTTTGGACGGGGCGCGGCGGGCGGGCTTTGACGAGGACGCTCTTTATACGGCGGCGGATATTCAGGCCGCTTTGGCCAAGGCGGATCAGCTGGCGGCGGAGTTGGAGCCAGAGGAAGGGCCGATGTATGTGCTGCTGGAGAATGATTTGCCGGATAATTATAGCGGATAAGGACTTGTGAAATAATAAATGATAAAGACGAGGCGAGATAAAAGGCCAGCAAAACAGATGAGGCGAGCGGAATAGGCAGGAGAGCGGAGGGAAGTAAATGAGTGCCCCAAACAGAGAAAACGATATGAGGACCCGGGTCGGGCTGATTTTTGGCGGTAAGAGCGTGGAGCATGAGATATCCGTTATTACCGCGTTGCAGACGGCGGCGGCGCTGGATCGGGAAAAGTATGACGTGGTTCCCCTTTATTTCACCAAGGATAACGAGTTGTATACCGGCGAGGCGCTGCTGGAGATCGGCGGCTTTCGGGATTTGCCGACCCTGCTGGCCGGCTGCCAGCGGGTGATGCTGCGCCGGGAAAACGGCCGGGTGCAAATTTTGCGTTATCCCTTCAAGCTTTTTTCCCAGCCGGTGCTGGGTGAGCTGGATCTGGCTTTTCCCGTCGCCCATGGCACCAACATGGAGGACGGCGGCCTGCAAGGCTTTTTGCAGATGTACGGCCTGCCCTATGTAGGCTCGGATGGGATCGCCTCCGCCGGCGGCATGGACAAATGGGCGTCCAAGTGCCTGCTCCAGGGCGCCGGCCTGCCGGTGTTGCCGGGCTATTGTTTTCAGACCGCCTCTTATTTTCGCGAGCCGGAGCGGATCATCGGGCAGCTGGAGGAGTTGTTCGGCTATCCCCTGATTGTCAAGCCGGTGAATTTGGGTTCCAGCGTAGGGATCAGCCGGGGGGAGGACGAGGCGGGGCTGCGGCGGGGTATTGAGTTAGCCTCGTCTTTCGCTCAGCGGATCCTGGTGGAGCCGGCCCTGACCCATTATCAGGAGATCAATTGCGCGGTGCTGGGGGATTGTGAGCGGACGGAGACCTCGGCTTGCGAGGAGCCTTTGAGTGTCGGCGATATGTTGACTTATCAGGATAAATATCAGGGCGGCGTAAATCGGGTTTACGCCAAGACCGGCTTGCCCGGCGATAGGTTGGGCCGTCAGGAGAGCTATCAGGAGGGAGATCAGGACGGCGGCGAAATCGGCCAGGCCCGCCTGTCAGGCCTATCAGGCCGGTCAGGCCAGGCGAGCCTGGCCGGGCCGGCCGGCAACAAGGGCATGAGCGGCGCCTCCCGGCGGCTGCCCGCCGATATTCCGGCCTCCACGGAGGAAAGGATCCGGGATTTGGCTCAAAAGGCTTTTCTGGCCTTGAACTGTGTCGGGGTGGTCAGGGTGGATTTTTTGGTGAATCTGGAAAATATGGAGGTTTATATCAACGAGTTGAATACCATCCCCGGCGCGTTGTCCTTTTATCTTTGGGAGGCGGCCGGCAAATCCTTCCGCCAGCTGACGGAGGATTTGATCGCCCTGGCCTTGAAGCGGCAGCGGCGGCAGGAGCGGCTGATTTGGTCCCATGATGTCAATATCCTGGCCGGTATGGGGTCGGGGGTCAAGGGGGCAAAGGGTTGATGGGTTTACGGCGAAGCCTTTGGTTTCAGGCTGGGCTGCGGTTTCTGGAGTTGGGGGCGGCCGGCCTGGTGGGGCTGATTTTGTTGGAGCGTTGCAATCAGGGGGGGAGCCGGGCGGCGATCAGCTGGCTCATCGTCGCGCCGAGGGCCTTGGTGGGCCTGTCATTTTTGCTCCTGATTTGTTTTTACGGCTTGCTCCGGGTTTGGTTCCGCCGGCCTCTGATCCCTTTCGCCATCTATTGCGGCCTGATATTCCTGATTAGCGTCGCCAATTATTTCAAGATATTTTATCGGAGCGAGCCGCTGATACCTTATGATGTGTTTAATGTGGGGCCGGCGATGGGGATCGCGG
Source organism: Peptococcaceae bacterium (assembly GCA_031265035.1). Lineage (GTDB taxonomy): Bacteria > Bacillota > Peptococcia > DRI-13 > UBA5745 > JAISDE01. Next base: position 7,004 of record JAISDE010000029.1, read on the forward strand.
GCAATCTGGGTATGCGTTTTTCGGCGGGGCTGTGGCTGAATCTGTTTTTTTGCCTGCTAAGCCTGCTGGGGATGTGGCAGCTGCAGCGCCGGGCGTTTTTGCCGTCGCCGTTGAAAAGGCGGTACGCGGCGCCGGTGGGAGTGTTTTTTTGTCTGCTGGTATTTTATTTTATGTGCGATAAAGGGCGGTTGGCCGCCGCCGGCGTCCGGGATATCCGCTATGATCAGCTGTGGAATTACCATGAGAACGGTTTCGCCGCCGCCACCCTGCTGAATTTGACGGACAGCGGCCTCAGGGAGCCGCCGGGGTATGACGCCGGGGTGGTGGCGGAGCTGAGGCGGCGGATCGAGGCGGCGCCGGATTTGCCGGCCCTGGGCAGCCCCTCCCGGCCGCCCCATATTATCATCCTGCAAATGGAGGCTTACGGCGATCCCGGTTTTGTGGATCCCGGGGTGGGTTACCGGGAGGATCCTTTTTTGCCCCTGGCGCCTTATGAGGGGGAGTTGCGCCGGTTTCGGGCGCTGACCTCCAACATCGGCGGCGGCACGGCCAATACGGAGTTTGAGCTGCTGACGGGCTTCAACCTTTGCTTCGCGCCGTCGGGGGTTATCCCGATGGTTAGCTATGGGCACCGTTCTTTTTCTACCCTGGCCGGCTATCTGGCGTCCCAAGGTTACCGAACGGTAGCGATGCATCCCAATGACGCCTCCTTTTACAATCGGGCCGTCGCCTATCCCAACCTGGGCTTTCAGGAGTTTATCGATTTGGCGGATTTTGACGAGCCTGTTTACCGGGGTTATTATGTATCGGATCAGTCCTTTGGGGAAAAAGTGCGGGAGCTTTTCGCGGCGGCGGGGGGCCGGGGGCCGCTGCTGCTTTTTGGGATATCCATCCAGAATCACGGACCCTATGGCTACCCGGAGATTTACCGCCCTTATCCCTTGGCCCTGGAGGATGGCCTGACGTTGAGCGAGACACAGGTCAGGGAGTTGGAGACTTACGGGGCTAATATCCAAGACGGTTCCCGGATGCTGGCCGAGCTGATCGAGTATTTCGCCGGCGCGGATGAGCCGGTGTTGCTTTTGGCTTACGGTGATCATCAGGCGTCCTGGAGCTGGGCGGCGGGCCGGCGGGAGACAGCGGACAGCTTGCTGGGCAAATATACGACGGTGGGCTTTTTTTGGGCTAATTACCCGCTGGCGCCGGCGGAACGGGAGATCATCAGCGCCGCCGGGCTGGCGCCTCAGATCCTGCGGCGGGCGGGCCTGCCCCTCTCGATATATTTTAAAGGAATTGACTTGCAATTTCAGGAAATACCGGCGTATAATGGAGCGGTAATGATCAATGACGATGGCTCGGCGCGATACGCGGATCGGTCGCTGGTCGCCGAGGATCTGATGTTGCAGTATGACCGGGTATTTGGACGGGATTATTTGGACAATGGGGAGGCTTATTTGGACAGCGGGGAATTGGGCAGCGGGGAGTCGGATAGCGAGGAATTGGGCAGCGGGGAATCGGGCAGCGGGGAAAATGAGGTCGTTGAATGAAAGCGGGCGAGAGCGATGAGGAAGCAAAAGGCCTGGGCGCCGGGGCGGCGGCTTGGTTGGAGGGGAGGCGGCCGGTGATACAGTTGTTTGCTTTGCCGGCGTTGATGATAGCGGTGTTGGCGGCGCTGTTGGTTTGGCATGATTATCGGACGGCGGCGGGGGCGGTTTACGCCAGCCCCGACGGCCCGGGCGGGGCGGCTCAGGCGGCCATCCCGGGGCGGCCCGGGGCCGCTGTCTCGGCGGCGGACGCCCAGTCGGCGGATGACCAGTCGGCGGGCGCTCAGTCGCCGGCGATCCCGTCGCTGCCGCAGCTGCCGCCGGGGGAAGACTATCGGGCGGGTACCCGTTATGAGGGCGAGACTGTGGCTTTGCTGGTGACGCCCGCCGATATTTATCGGGGCAGACTGATTTTGGTCAATTACCAAAATTTATTGCCCGAGGGTTACGCGCCGGAGTCCCTGGTGGAGGCCAATGAATTGATGGCGGCGGATGATCCGTCCCAATTCGCCGTGACCAAGGATCTTTTGCGGATCAACAGCGAGGCGGCGGAGCGCCTGCTGGAGATGATCCGTTACGCGGCGGAGCGGGACGGGATTCGGGGCTATCTCCTGGTCAGCGGGCACCGGGATTTTTCTTACCAAACCGGCTTGTACCGGCGGAAGGTGACGTCTTATCAGGATATGGGCTACAGCGAGGACGACGCCAAAACCGCCGCCGCCGTATGGGTGGCCAGGCCCAGGGAGAGCGAGCATCATACCGGGTTGGCGATGGATGTGTCATCCAAGGATCATCCCGGCCTGGAGACTTCCTATTTCCAAACCGCCAACGGTCGCTGGCTGGACGAGAACGCCTGGCGGTTCGGTTTTGTGGTGCGTTACCCCCAGGATAAAACGGATATTACCAAAATCGGCTACGAGCCATGGCACCTTCGCTACGTGGGCCGGCCCCACAGCGATTTTATCCGGCGGCGGGGCTGGTGCCTAGAGGAATATCTTGACTTTCTCCGCCAGGAGGGCGGTTATACATTTAAGGATGAGGAAGGACGGATTTGGCAGGTGGATTATCAGACGGGTTGGGACGGCCAGATAAGGGTGCCCGGCGATGGGGATTATCAAATTTCCGGCGACGGTGAGGGAGGGTTTGTCGTCACCGTCCCGCTGACGGCCGACGATACCGGCTGACAGCGATCGGGGCGACAGGCAAAGGACGAGAAAGAAATATAATAGGGAGGAGCAACATGAGCGGACAAAAGCGCAAGGCGCGGGTCGCCGCCCTGCATAAAGAGAATATTATGCTGTCCTCGGAGCATTTGTTTTTGGAGAAAGGTTTTGAGTTTACCACAATCCAGGAGATTTCCAAATTATCCGGCTACAGCAGAAGGACGATTTACGCTTATTTCGCTAGCAAGGAGGATATTTTGTATCATATCACCTTGCAGGGGCTGGCGATTTTGCAGAAAAACATTCTGGACGCGGCCGAGGCGAGGGCGAGTTTCCTGGAAAAATATGATCGGGTCTGCGAGGAAATCCAAAAGTATCACCAGACCGCCGTACAGTCTTTAAGCGAGCTGAATGCCCTGTACCGGCAGGAGAATGACGACGCTCAGGCCCTGGAGGTAGTAAACGATATCCAGTACATGATTAGCGGCATTTTCTCGATTCTGGCGGAGATGCTGGAGGACGGCCAGCGGGAAAAGGCGGTGGATCCCGATGTGTGGCCGGCGGCGGCGGCCAGGGTATTGTGGGTCTCCATATTCGCGCTGCTGGATATGACCTGGCTGGACAAGGACGGGCTGTTTGCCGCCGGCCGGGAGAGCGGCCGGGAGATCAACCGCGAGATCGGCCGGGAGAGCGGCGGGGAGATCAACCGCGAGATCGGCCGGGAGAGCGGCGGGGAAAATGGCGGTGGGAATGACGGCGGCGCCGGCGGCGGGAACGACCGGGGAAATGGCCGGGGTGCCGTGGAAAACAACGCCGAGGGCTTTTTGCGCTATGGGTTTCGGCAGGTGGTCAATTCTCTGCTGGTCGAGCGGGTAGGCGTCAGTTGAGCGGACGCCGGGCAGCCTTTTGAGGGGAGCTTTCACATGAGGGATGGCTATGTCAGGGCGGCGGCGGCGGCGCCGGAGATCAGGGTGGCGGATTGCGGCTTCAATGGGGCAGGGATCATCGCCCTGATCGATCAGGCCCGGCAAAAGGACGCGGCGATTTTGGCGCTGCCGGAGCTTTGCCTGACCGGCTATACCTGCGGCGATTTGTTCGCTCAGGCGGCCTTGCTGGAAAAGGCCAGGGAATGCCTGGGTGAGATTGTCGCTTATACCGGCGGGCAGGGCGGCGGCTTGATCGCGATCCTGGGTTTGCCGTTGCGGCTGGGGGGCAAGCTTTATAATTGCGCCGCCGTGATTCAGGACGGGCAGATTTTGGGGATTGTGCCCAAAACCTATTTGCCCAGTTATGGCGAATTTTATGAGGGGCGCTGGTTCGCGCCGGCGCCGCCTTTTAATCAATGGCTGGATTGGGAGGGCCGGCCGGTGATTTTTGGCCCTCATATCCTGTTTGCCGGCCGGGGCAGGGAGGATTTCACTTTTGGCGTGGAGATTTGCGAGGATCTCTGGGCGCCGGCGCCGCCCTCAATCCGGCTGGCGTTGGGCGGTGCCCGCCTGATCGTCAATATTTCGGCCGGCGACGAGGTGATCGGCAAGGCGGCTTACCGGCGGGAGCTGGTGACGGGTCAATCCGCCCGGTTGCTGTGCGGGTATATTTACGCCGCCGCCGGGGTGGGGGAGTCCACTACGGATATGGTGTTCGCTGGCCACCACATGATCGCTGAGAACGGCCGGCTGCTGGCCGAGGCGGCTTTGTTTGGGCGGGAGATGATCGTCGCCGATTTGGATACGGGGCTGCTGACCGGCGAGCGGCAAAAAAATACATCTTTCGCCCCGCCGGCGGCGGGGGCGGTAACTATTTGGCCGGCGGCCGGCGGGGCCGCGGCGCCGGGCGCCGGGGCCGAGACGCCGGGCGGCGGTGAGGCGCCGGGCGGGGCCGGGGGCGGGGCCGAGACGCCGGGCGGCGGTGAGGCGCCGGCGGTTTTTCCGGCGGGGCTGACGGCGCGGCGCCTGTTCGCGGTCAGCTGCCCGTCCGCCGGGGCGAAAATGCTGCTGCGGCCTGTTTCCAGGACGCCCTTTGTGCCTGATGAGGCGGCGGACAGGCAGGAGCGCTGCCGGGGCATTTTGGCGATGCAGGCTCAGGGCTTGGCCGGCCGGCTGCGGCATACCGGCTCCCAGCGGGTTCTGGTGGGCCTTTCCGGCGGCCTGGATTCCACCTTAGCCCTTTTGGTGAGCCACAACGCCATGGATTTGCTGGGACGGCCCAGGGACGAGGTGATCGCCATCACCATGCCCTGTTTCGGCACCACCCGGCGCACCAAGGGTAACGCGGAGAAGCTGGCGGCCGCGACCGGCGCCACCCTAAAGGTGATCGACATTAAGGCCGCCGTTCGCCGGCATCTCAGGGATATTGGGCATCCGGACGATCGTTATGATATTACTTATGAGAACGCTCAGGCCCGGGAACGCACCCAGGTGCTGATGGATTACGCCAACCAGACCGGCGGCCTGGTGGTGGGCACCGGCGATTTGTCGGAATTGGCCCTGGGCTGGTGTACGTATAACGGGGATCATATGAGCATGTACGCTGTCAACGCCGGCGTCCCCAAAACCCTGGTGAGTTACCTGGTGGAGGCGGAGGAAGAACGTTACCGCCGGCTGGGCGACGGGGATTTGGCCGCGGTGCTGGCCGATATCCGGGCTACGCCCATCAGCCCGGAACTGCTGCCCCCCAAGGGGGGACAGCTGTCGCAAAAGACGGAGAGCGAGGTAGGGCCTTATATTCTCAACGACTTCTTTTTGTATTATATGGCCCGGTTCGGGTTTCGGCCCCGCAAGATCTACCGCTTGGCGACCCAGGCTTTTCAGGCGTATTTTGGCCCGGCGGAGCTGCGGGACGCGCTGCGGGATTTTTACCGGCGCTTTTTTGCCCAGCAATTTAAGCGATCTTGTTTGCCGGACGGTCCCAAGGTGGGGACGGTGACGCTCTCACCCAGAGGGGATTGGCGGATGCCCAGCGACGCCCAGGGCGCCCTTTGGCTGGCGGAGGTTGAGGAATTGTAGAGGCGCCCCATGATGATAATGCCTGGGAAAACAAGGAGGAATGGGCTTTGCCACAGAGTATGACAGGGTTTGGCCGGAGTGAGAGCGAGGATGGCGGCCCGCGGCTGACGGTGGAGATCAAGGCGATCAATCATCGCTATAGCGAGTTGCAACTCAAGCTGCCGAAACGTTATGGGGCGCTGGAGGAGCGGCTGCGGCGGCGGCTGGCCGACGCTTTGGGCCGGGGGAAAGTGGAGATTTTTGTCAAAATTGAGGAGCGGGAGGGCGACGGCAAAGAAATGCGCGTTGACAACCTTCTGGCGCTCAAGTATCATAATAAGATACGGGATTTGGCGCGCTCGCTGGATATCCCCCTGAATCTGGGAGTGGCGGAATTGCTCGCTTTGCCCGGTGTCATGACCATTGATGAGACGGAGGAAGAAATAGAGCTGGCCTGGCGCCGGCTGGAGCCGCCGACGGAGCGGGCCTTGGCCCAGATACTGGCGATGCGGCGGACGGAAGGCGATCGGTTGGCGGAGGATTTTGCCCGGCGGTTGGTGTATCTGGAGGAATTGCGGCGGCGATTGCTGACTTTTGCCCCGGCGTCGGTGGAGAATTATCGGCAGCGGCTACGGGGCCGGCTGGCCGAGTTGCTGACCCAGCAGCCGGTGGACGAGAGCAGGCTGGCCCAGGAGGTGGCGATGTTCGCCGACCGGGTGGGGGTAGATGAGGAATTGGTGCGGCTGGACAGCCATATTCGCCAGTTTCAGGGCCTTTTGGCCGGCGAGGGGCAGGTGGGCAGGAAATTGGATTTCCTGTGTCAGGAGATGAATCGGGAGATCAATACCGTCGGCTCCAAAGCCCACGATCTGGGGATGACCAGAATTGTGATCGAGATGAAAAACGAGCTGGAAAAACTGCGGGAGCAGGTACAAAATATCGCGTGACGCCTTTTGTCGGAGGATGGGGGATGTCTGTAAAATTGACTAATATCGGTTATGGCAATATGATTTCCGCCGGTCGGCTGCTGGCCATCGTCAACCCTGAGTCGGCGCCGATCAAGCGGTTGACGCAGGAGGCCAGGGAGGCGGGCCGATTGATTGACGGCACGGTGGGCCGGCGCACCAGGGCGGTATTGATTATGGACAGCGGGCATGTGGTATTGTCGGCTTTGCAGCCTGAAACCTTGGCCGGTCGGATTGGCCAGAAAGAAATCGGCAGACAGGAGGATGCCGGAGATGATGCCGGAAATACCGGAGATGCCGGAGACAACGGAGAAGCCGGAGACAACGGAGATACAGGAGATAACGGATATAGCGAAGAAAGCCGCTGATAAGGCGCCAGCCCCTTTCACCAATTTGGTGTTTATTATTTCCGGGCCTTCCGGCGCGGGCAAAGGGACGCTTTGTCAGGAGTTGTTGCGGGCGGACAAGAATCTGGCTCTTTCTGTCTCCGCCACCACCAGGGCGCCCAGGCCGGGTGAGCGATATGGCAGGGAGTATTATTTTTATACCCAAGAGGAATTTGACGCCGCGCGGCGGGCGGAGGGCTTTTTGGAATGGGCCGAGGTACACGGCCGATGTTATGGCACCTTAAAAAAAGAGGTGGAGAAAATCCTGGCGAGCGGCAAGGATTGCCTTTTGGAAATTGACGTGCAGGGTGGCTTGAGAGTTCGTCAGGCTCTGGGCCGGAATTGCGTGACGATCTTTGTGGACGTGCCGGACAATAAGGAGCTGATCCGGCGGATCGTGAGGCGAAATCAGGAAAACGAGGAAGAAATCAGATCGCGGATGGCGACGGCCGATTGGGAGCGGACGCGGAAGGGGCAATACCGCTATGTGGTGATCAATAACCGGTTGCGGGACGCGGTGGAGGAAACCCGGAAGATCATTAAGAAGGCGAGGGAAGAATATGCGTCAGCCATCAATTGAGAAGCTTACGGATCAGCTGAATTCCAAATACGGTCTGGTAGTGGCCACGGCCAAGCGGGCCAGGGAACTTACGGCGGGGGCCAAGCCGGCGGTGGAGTTGCCGGGGGATGTGAGAAAACCGGTCAGTATCGCTATGGAGGAAATAGCGGAGGGGAAATTGGATATCGACGAGCCTAAGGGCGGCATCAAGTGAGCACGGCGTTTCAGGCCAAAAGGATCCTGCTGGGTATCAGCGGCGGCATAGCGGCTTATAAAGCTTGCGAGCTGGCCAGCCGCTTGATCAAGGCGGGCGCCGAGGTGCAAGTGATCATGACGGGGAACGCGACCAAATTTGTCGCTCCCCTGACCTTGCGCACCCTGACCGGCCGCCCGGTAATGCTGGGCATGTTTGACGAGGTCAAGCAGTGGAAGGTGGATCATATCGGGGCGGCGCGGTGGGCGGACGCTTGCCTGCTGGCGCCGGCTACCGCCAATTTGATGGCGAAGCTGGCCTGGGGCCTGGCGGACGATTTGTTGAGCGCTACCTGTCTGGCCTGCGCCAAGCCGCTGGTGATCGCGCCGGCGATGAATAGCGGGATGTATGATCATCCCGCCAGCCGGGAAAACCGGGCAAAGCTGGCGGAGCGGGGCTGTCTGCTGGTGGAGCCGGGCGAGGGGATGCTGGCCTGCGGCGACAGCGGCCAGGGCCGGCTGGCGGAGCCGGAGCTGATTCTTTTGTGGCTGGCTTACGCTTTGCGGGAGGAAAAACCTCTGAGGGGACGGCGGGTGCTGGTGACGGCCGGTCCCACCAGGGAAAGTCTGGATCCGGTGCGTTTTCTCACCAATCACAGTAGCGGTCGGATGGGCTACAGCATAGCGAAGCAGGCTTGGCTGCTGGGGGGGGAAGTGACCCTGATCAGCGGGCCGGTGGAGCCGGAGGCCCTGCCCGTCAACCGGATCGAGACGGAAAGTGGGGCGGAGATGGCGGATCGGACGCTGGCGGCGGCGGCGGGGCAGGACATTATCATTATGGCGGCGGCGGTGGCGGATTATACGCCGGCGGTAAAATCGGCGGTAAAGATCAAGAAGCGGGCAGGCGGGCTGACGCTGGAACTGGAGCGGACGACAGATATCCTGGCCGAGTTGGGCCGCCGCAAAAAGGCGGCCCAGACGCTGGTGGGCTTCGCCGCCGAGACCGAGGATTTGCTGGCCAACGCCCGGCGCAAATTGCAGGAGAAAAACGCGGATTTGATGGCGGCCAACGATTTGACCCGGCCGGGCGCCGGGTTTGGCGGCGGCACCAACCAGCTGACGCTGTTGTGGGCGGACGGCCGCAGCCGGGAATTGGCATTGATGGATAAGGACGACTGCGCCTATGAGGTGGTGGCCGCCGCGGAGGAAATCTGGCGGGAGCGGGCGGCCGGGCTTTAAGGATTGGCGCTCTGTCGGCGGGGCAAGGTTTTGGATGGTAAGGACTTGTGAAATAATAAATTGAGGGAATTTCGCGCCGCTATTTCGTCGTCAGGCAAGGCGGAGGAAGGAGGCATACCCGGGGCGGTATGGCGACTGACGACAACGCGGCCTGGCGGCGGAAGAGCAAGTGAAAAACGTCAATTTATTGTTTCACGAGTCCTAAACAAAAAAATAGTGAGGTGCTTAATTATGGTGAGAAAATTATTTACTTCTGAGTCGGTGACGGAAGGGCATCCGGATAAGCTGGCGGATCAAATCTCCGATAGCGTGCTGGACTCGCTGCTGGCGGCGGATCCCAATTCCCGGGTAGCCTGCGAGACGGCCCTGACCACGGGCCTGGCCCTGATCATGGGGGAAATCAGCACCAGCGTGTATGTGGATATCCCGAAAATCGCCCGGCAGACCGCCCTGGAGATCGGCTATGACCGGCCGGAATGCGGTTTTGACGGTCATACCTGCGCGGTGATCACCGCTATTGACGAGCAGTCGGCGGATATATCCCTGGGCGTGAACAAGGCGTTGGAGCAAAAAGAGGGCCTGGCGCCGGCCGCCAAAGAGGAATTGGGCGCCGGCGATCAGGGCATGATGTTTGGCTACGCCACCAATGAGACGGAGGCGTATATGCCGCTGACCATCAGCCTGGCCCATACGTTGTGCCGCCGCCTGAGCGAGGCCCGCCGCCAGGGGCGGCTGCCCTTCCTGCGGCCCGACGGCAAGGCCCAGGTCACGGTGGAATACGAGAACGGCCGGCCGGTTCGGTTGGACACAGTATTGATTTCCGCCCAGCATGACGATCAGGTGGCCATGGAGGTTTTGCGCCAGGCGATCATTGAGCAAGTCGTCCGTCCGGCGCTGCCGGGGGATATGCTGGACGATAAAACCCGTTTCCTGGTCAATCCCACCGGACGGTTTGTCATCGGCGGCCCTCTGGGGGACTCCGGGCTGACGGGACGGAAGATCATCGTGGACACCTACGGGGGCATGGCCCGTCACGGCGGCGGCTGCTTTTCCGGCAAGGATCCCACCAAGGTGGATCGCTCGGCGGCTTACGCCGCCCGGTACGCGGCGAAAAATGTCGTGGCCGCCGGCCTGGCGGCGAAATGCGAGTTGCAGCTGGCCTACGCCATCGGCGTGGCCCGGCCGGTAAGCCTGATGGTGGATACCTTTGGCACCAATCAGGTGGATGAGGAAGAAATCGTGAAAGCTCTGGGGGAGATCTTTGATTTTACCCCTTCCGGTATTATCCGGGATTTGGATCTGCGGCGGCCGATTTATCGGCAAACCGCCGCCTACGGGCATTTTGGCCGCCAGGACTTGGATCTGCCGTGGGAGCGGTTGGACAAGACGGCGGAGTTGAAGCGGTATTTCAAGCTGTAGACGGTATGAGATCGAGAGGGCGCCATGAGATCGAGAGGGCGCCGGGGGAAGCATGTTCGCGACGGTATTGATTGTGGGTACCCTTTACCATAAGGATCTGATATTGACTTACGCCATCCGGGAAGGCCAGACGTGCCTTCCCGGTATGCTGTTCGCGGTCAGGGTGCGGGGCCGGCAGGAGCGCGCTCTGGCGTTGCGGCTGCGACGGGAGGCGGGCGGTGGCTTCCGGGCGCTGGAATTGGGCGACGCCCTTTACCCGACGCCGGTGGTGAGCCGCCGGGGCCTGGCCCTGGCGCGGTGGTTGGCCAGGCACTATGTCTGCCCCCTCAATCGGGCCATCGCTTTATTTTTACCGCCGCCTACCCAGCCCAAGCAGGAGATTCGTTACTTTGTGGCGGCGGATTGGCGCTCCCGACCGGTCTTGTTTGTCGAGCCCCGCTGGCAGCCCCTGTGGGACGGGCTGGTCAAGGCGGGCGATCGGGGGATGAGCGGGGAGCGGATCAAGGCGCGCTGGGATGGAGCGGCGGCGGAGCAGGCGGAGCTATGGTATCGGGCCGGCTATTTGCGGCGGGAGATCGGTTTCCGGCGGGTCGGTCAGAGAGCGGGGCGAGGCGGCGAGGCGGTGGGGCTGGAGGGCAGCCTCAGCCTGACGCTGACTGCCGATCAGCAAAAGGCTTTTGA
>JAISDE010000079.1 GCA_031265035.1 Peptococcaceae bacterium
GAAGCTCGTCGCCATCCCGGGATCTCGTACAGAAGCGGCATTGGATATTACAGGCCGGGCTTATGGGCATGTGAAGCCGCCCTTTGCTGTTATGGGCCTTTTCGGAGAAGCAGGGATGGTCGTCGATAACCTCTCTACGTTTGGATCCGCCGAAAAGCGGTCGTTTCAGATAACGTATATACTCCCCGGTCAGATCCTTGATATAGCCCGGTTTCTCCAGCACCCGCACACCGGCGGCGTTGAGCCTGGCCCTGGCGTATTCACCCGCTTTGACCGCGAACAGCGCCTTGCAGTCCGCGATAAGCCCTACGCTCCGGCTGAGCTTTTCCTCATCGTGCTCGCCGAAACCGCAGGGAGCGTCATTTTCCCGGATCTCAAGAAAGTCCCAGGAGTAGTCGGACTCGTCAATGACGATGATCGCGAACCGCCGCGCTCGTCCGAAATGCTGGGCGACCATTATGCCGTCGCTTGAGGCGAAAGCGATTTTCATAAAAACCTCCGCGATTAACGCTTTCTAAAGGAACTGTAACAGTTCCTGAATTCCCGCCCGCTCCCCGCCGACCACCACGCCGGTTTCGAGCGCCAGCAGTTTGTCGCTCCAGCCCGCCGCCCACTGGCGAAGCTCGTCAAGCTCAAGAGGCAAGGGAGTTTGGCTTTCCTCGTGGGCGATTACCCGTTCGGCCAGTTGGCGGTAGACGACGGCCTGCTCGCTGTCTGGCGCGGCCTCGATGGTGGTCTTGCCTTTCAGCTCCGACTGCGTGACGGTGATCGAGCGCGGAATGTACTGCATAATCTGTGTCTTGGTACGAGCGGCGAAATCGTCAACAATCTCCCGGGAGTAGCCTCGCTGAATCGAGTTCGCGATAATCCCGCCCAGCAGCGCCCCACCGCTGTTGGAATATTTCCTGATTCCCTTAAATAGATTGTTGCTGGCGTAGATGCTCATAAAATCGCCGCTGGACACCGTAAACACATGCTGAGCGATACCCTCGCGAATCGGGACGGCGAAGCCGCCGCAGACCACGTCGCCTAATACATCGTAAATGACATAATCAAGCTCCAGCTCCTCAAAGATTTTCTGCCGCTTGAACAATTCCACGGCGGTGATAATGCCCCGCCCGGCGCAGCCCACGCCCGGCGCCGGGCCACCCGCCTCCACGCAGTAGATACCGTTGAAGCCTTGGTAAATTACGTCGCGAGCATTGACGGCGCCTTTCTCCCGCAGCGTGTCGAGGACGGTGGGTATGTAGCTGCCGCCCCGCAGCGTGTTGGTGCTGTCGGCTTTCGGGTCGCACCCAAACTGCATGACCTTATACCCGGCGGTGGACAAGGCGGCGGACAGGTTGCTTGTGGTGGTGGATTTGCCAATGCCGCCCTTGCCGTAGATAGCGATTTGCTTGATTTTCCCGGACATCGAGAACCTCCTGTCGCGATACATATATTTTATAATACATATATGCGTAGTATTATTTTTGGATATAAAAAAGCGCCCGGACGCGTAAGTATGGTAACTTAGGTGCCCGAACGCCTTTTCGCGGATAGCGTGAAGTTGCCGCTAAAACGTCAGGGCAGCCCAAAAACCCGGCGACAGCGACAAAGAGCGGGATTGAGGTATTGGGTTGTCAGTAATGTAATGGCATACATAAATGGAACATCCTCCTTATAACGCGTCTGATAAGTCATGCGGGCCATGTGATATATACGACAGGCAGATCAAACGAAACTCATAAATTCAATAATGCATATATGATTTATGCATTATTGTAATGCGGCTAAATCCGGTTGTCAAGAGTTTTTTTCTGCCGAGTGAGTTTTTTTCTGCCGATGCTGCTGATGAGATAGTGTCTATGCCATCAGGCTTTTTCAAAGTCGCGTTTAAGCGGAACAAAGTTGAAACTTCTATCGGTCGCCAATCGGTCGCTATCGGTCAGCGGCGCCCGGGACGCCGCGGCCGGAGCCAAAGCGGCCGGCGACGCCGGCGATCCCCCGGGCCTCCGTGTAGGCCGTCAATAAGCGTTCGCCCACCAGCTCAATGGCTCGCTCCTTCGCGATGAGATAACCGGCTTGGGTTAAATCCCGCCAGCGCCCGGTCGTTATGCCAATGATTTTCCGCCTGAGATCCGCCGCGCCGCCGCCTTTATACACATGGACGCCATCCGTCAGCCAATCGCGATAAACGGGTATATCTCGCAGCAATACGGGGGTATTCATCCCCAAAGCCTCCAATACCGCGATGCCTTCTGTTTCCTCGTAGGTCGGGAACAGGAACAAATCGCACCCGCGGTAAGCGTCCCGCAAGTCTTCCCGCCCGATGTAGCCCGGAAAAAGGAGGTTGGGTAGCTTCCCGCGAACCGCTTGTCTGACATTGGTCGGCACGGTTTGGAGATTGGCGCCGCCAAACCAGATGAATTTGTATTCGGGCAGCTGCCTGGCCAACTCCGCGAAGTCCAAAATGCCCTTTCTCTCAATCCATAGACCGACGGACAGGATTACCTTGTCGTCGTCGCCGAAACCGTATTTTTTTCGGAAAGCCGCTCTGTCGCCCTTCGCTCTGTTGAAGAATGTCAGATCGACACCGTTTGAGACGACCCGGATAGGTGTTTTTATGCCGTAACCCTCCAAAACGCGCTTAGAATAAGGGGTGGGCGTTATAATGAGATCGGCGCTACCGTAACAGCGCTTGATCCACAGCTTGAAAAGCGGCGAGACCAGGTTGGAGCCGATAAATGAGTCGCGGAAATCCTCCTCTGTGGAGTGGGCGTGAAAGACCACCGTTTTCCCCAGTGCCCTGGCGCGCCAGCTCATACGCAAGGCGCCGGGAAATACCGTGTTGATATGCGCGATGTCAAAGTAGTCGCCCGGGTCGGTCGTAAACTCTATGCCATTGCGGGACAAAGCCTTCTTCTGATGCTCCAGCGCGCGGCCTACGCCGCTTTTCTCAATCAGCTTTTGGTGCTCAAAAAATAACAATACTCGCATAAACAGTCTTCCAGCCTTTCGTCTGTCAGAGTATGGGGGTGGGTATATTGCCGCCGACACCGGCCATGCCAAGGGGCCGCCGAGGGCCGTCGGCCGCGGCCGGCCGGATTCAAATCAGTCCCGCCAGCCAGCGAGACAGGAAGGTCAGCCCTAAGCTGTAGACTATAATGGCGCCCGGCTTGCACAACACAATAATGGCGAGGAACTTTCTCAGCCTCATGGGCGTCATGCCCGCTACCAGGCACAGATAGTCGTCCGGCGCGAAAGGCAGAAAAATCGCCAGCGCGAACCATTTGTCAAAGGCGCTTTCCCTGTCCAGCCAACCGATATATTTGCTGTAAATCTTGGGTGGCACAACGCTCCGAACAAAGGGTTTGCCGTAGCGGCGCGCGAGCAGGAAATTGATCACCGAGCCTGTGACAATGCCGACATAGTTGTAGACGCAGCCCCAAAGGGGGCCGAAGATCAGCACGCCGGCCAAGCAGCCAAGCCCGCCGGGGATAATGGGTATGACGACCTGAACGATTTGCAGGAGGATGAACAAAGTGGGGGCGAAGACGCCCGCCCGGGCCAGGAAGCCCTCAAGGGCGTCAGCCCGCGTAAACAAGCCGAGGCGGTACCCAATAAGGCATAAAATGATCCCGCCGGCGATGCCGACGACGGATATGATATTGATAATTTTTCCGTTTAGCGTTCTCTGGTTTGTCATATAGCGCATCCTTGTGCATCCTCATGTATCCTCGCGGTAACGCTTGCCGACAAGTTTTAGCTGACACGGCGCCGCTAAATGAATTGTACGCGGCAAAAGTTAAATATGAGGCCGTTAAATGTTAAACTATGGTTAAACTGTAGTTAAATTTTCACACGCGAGGCAACGGGTATACCTGCTAGCAAACTGCGAACAACCTGCGAACGTCAGGCATTGGTCAGGCTTGGTAAGGCCTTTTCGGTAAGGCCTTTTCGGTAAGGCCTTTTCAGGCAGATTATGGTATCGGCCTGTTGCTTTTTTGCGGCAAATGAGGTATGCTTGTGCCTAATCGCGATAGACTTGTGCATAATCTTGATACGCGTATGAATAATCGCGATATGCTTGTGAATAATCATGGCGTACGTCCGTATAGCCCCGCAAGCTTGATGTATAAATAATGAATATAACTCGGCCCGCCTTTGGGCGGCGCTGATCGGGGATGTGATGGTGATGAGAAGGCTGCTGGCGCTGGCGCTGTTTCTCCTGCTTTTGGCGGTGTCGCCGGGCGCCGCCGGGGCGGCGGGGCTGGCTGGGGCGGTTTCAGCCGCGGCCGATACGGCCGATGATACCGCCGGGCTGGCCGCCGACACGCTGACGGTTTCGGTAGGCTATTTTGGCGGGCCGTATTATGAGAAACGGGTTTTTACCCTGGCCGAGCTTTGGGCGATGAATGTGATCTACGCCGATTACACGGCTATTGACAATATGCCCTCGGTGATCATCGATCATGTGGCGGGCGTGGCGCTGGCGGATATTATGGACGCGGCGGGGATCGACCTGGGCAGTATTGAGAATTTCAATTTTTGGACCAAGGACAAACAAGGCGGCTACTACAACTCGCTGTCCAAAGCGTTTTTGCTGGATACGCCCCGGTATTGTTACTACAGCCTGCCGGACAATTTCGATTATGACACAGGCGCCGGCAACGCGCTGGCCACCGCCGACCGGGCGCCGGCGCAGACGGTGATCGCGCTGGCGGATGATTGGCGGCGGGCGCTGGCGGGGGCTTCCTTTGGCTCGGACTATCTGCGGCTCAATACGTCTACCCGTTTTCGCCTCGTCTACGGGCAGACGGACGCTGTCAGTCGCACGGCGTCTGACAGCGCCAAGTGGATTCATAGTATTGAGGTTACCCTCGGCGGGGCGCCGACGCTGACGCTGGACGCCAGCGTTTTGACGCTGGAGGTGGGGAGCCGGTTTCGCAGTGAGGCGCGGGTAAGCGCCGCCGACAGCGCGATCGCCGAAAAGGCCGAGATTGTTTGGAGCAGCAGTAATGAGGCGGTGGCCAGGGTGGCCGAAAACGGCGAGATCACCGTGCGGGGTGAGGGTAGCGCCGTGATTACGGCGTCCTATGGCGGGCAAAGCGCGGCCGTGGTGGTGAACGGTACCGGAACGGGGGCGGGGGCCGCGCCGCCGGGTGGCGCCTCCGGCCAGGGCGAGGGCGGCGGCCTGGAGACGCCGGTGGCGGCCGGGACTGAGACGGGCGCGACGGGCGCGGAGGCCGCGGAGATAGAGGCGGCGGCAAACGACGAGATGGTGGCGGCCGGGACGGAGGCTGACGATCCGGCGGCGGACAGTGAGACGCCGGTGGACAGTGAGACGCCGGTGGACGGTGAGCCGCCGGTGGACGGTGAGACGCCGGCGGCGACCGACGAGACGGTGGTGGCGCCGGACGCCGACAGCCTGGAAGTAGAGACGCCGGCGGCGGCCGGCCGACCGGTGGCGGGGGCTGTCGCCGTTGGGCGGGAGGTGTCGATTTTGCCGCCGCCGGCGGCGCTTTCGGTCGAGCAGGAGGGTGGCGTCCAAAACTGGCGGCGGGAGGAAATGGCCGGCGGCGCGGTGGAGTTGCCGGAGATTCCTGTAGAGCGGTCATTGGCGCCGGCGTTTTTGGGTTTGGGGGCGCTTTTGTGCGGCGGCGCCTGTGAATTTATCCGCTTCAAGAGGGAGGTTTGAGATGACAGAAGGCTTGGCTGGCGCTCTGCGCGCTATAGCTGGGGCGTTGCTGGCGCCTGTTATGGTGATACTTTTGTTGTTGCTGGCGGCGGCGGTGTTTCTGCTGGGCTCGCTGCTGGTCGAGTTTTTTACGGAGCGGCGGCGGCTGCGGGCGCGGCTGCCTGAGTTGGCGGACGCGTTGCGCCGGGAAAACGCCGATATCCCGGCGGTGCTCCGGGACAGCGGGCTGCTGCGGCGCCAGAGAAACGCGCTGCTGGAGGTTACGGCGCATCCCACCCTTACCCCGGCTATGCGGGAGGCGCTGGCCGTCCGGCTCATCCGGCGGGAGCGGGAGCATTACGAGGGCGCGGTGCGCCTGAGCGACGGGATCGCCAAGCTGGGGCCGATGTTTGGGCTGTTGGGGACGCTGATCCCGCTGGGGCCGGGTATTATCGCTCTGGGGCGGGGGGATACCTATACGCTGTCCCTTTCTTTGCTGACCGCCTTTGACACGACCATCGCCGGGCTGATCGCGGCGGCGCTGGCGTTTGTGATCTCAATGATCCGTAAGAGGTGGTACGCGGGATATATGGCGACCCTGGAAATGATCATGGAATGTGTGCTGGCGGTGAGCGACGATTAGGCTGATCCTAAAGGAGGATGGGAAAATGCGGGGGAGATTTGGCGACGGCCGCCTGGGCGGGGAGACCTTTGACGACGACAGCGCCGATCCTATGTCGGGGGTGGCTAATTTGGCCGACGTGATGCTGGTGTTCGCCTGCGGGCTGATGCTGGCGCTGGTCATCAACTGGAATGTGGATATCGCGCCGAGAAATAATGATACGGCGGCGACAGAGATCATGAACGAGATGGAAATCACCGGGAGCAGCGATGAGACTTTAGACGGGGATACCCAGTATGAGATGATGGGCACTGTCTATCGGGATCCCGCCACCGGCAAGCTGTATCTTGTGGCGGAGGGCGGAGAAATTGAGGTGAGCGAATGAGAAAAATAATAGCTTGTTTTCTGCTTGTATTTTGCCTGACGCTACCGGCGGCGGTTTGGGGAGATACGCCGCCGGGCGGGGCGGCGCCGGAGGGCGCGCCCTCGGCGCCCGGGCTGGCGCCGCCGTTGACGTTACTGGCGCCGCCGACGGATCCGGAAAATTTCGCCTTCCTTTATTTCGGCGATATTCAGGTCGTCGAGAGCAGCGAGGCTGATTATACCGCCTGGGGCGAGCTGGCGGCCAGCGCTGTGCGGCGGCATCCGGGCGTCGCCTTCGCGTTGCAGGGCGGCGATATCGCGGAAAGCGGGATTGACCGCGGGCAGTGGGACGCTTTCTTTGCCGCCGCGGCCGCGCTGGGGGATCTGGCCTTTTTTCCCACCATCGGCAACCATGAGTCAAATTTTCCCGGCGGCAAGCCGGAACTGTATTTGGAGCTGTTTGACCTGCCGGCGGGCGGGCCGGAGGGCTTCAACGAGGAATTTTACTCCTTTGATTACGGGAATATTCATGTCGTCTCGCTCAACTCCTGGGTGTTTTCCGGCGAGCAAAAGCTGACGGAGGCGGATTTCCGGCGGGTTGACGACTGGCTGGCCGCCGATCTGGCCGCGTCTGACGCCACCTGGAAAATCGCTTTCACCCATGTGCCGCTGCTGGCTGTGCACAGCGACACCACCGCCATAAAGACCCGGGAGCATTGGGAGGGGATATTCCAAAAATATGGGGTGGATTTGTGCTTTGTGGGGCATCAGCATGTCTACTCGCGGCTGCGGCCGCTGACGGGCGGGGTTGTGGATTATGAGGACGGCATAACCTATATTATGGGCAATTCCGGCCAAAAATTTTATTCCTCCGCCGATGAGACGCTGGCCGAGCGCACGATTTATAATATCGCGACCTATCAGCTGGCCCGGGTGAGCGGCGATGCCCTGACGGTACAGACCTTTGATATTGATGGTAACGAGCTGGATTATGTGGAGCTGTCGCCCCGGGAGACAGCCTTGACCAGGGCGGAGTTCGTCGAGGCCCTTTGGCGGGCGGCGGGCGAGCCGGCGGGCGGGGCGGGTGAGGCTGGCGTGACTGGCGCGGCCAGTGGCGCTGGCGCGGCGACTTATCCCTATAAGGATGTGGCGCCTGGCAACGAGGCTGTCGCCTGGGCCTACGAGCGGGGCTATATGGTAGGCTACGGCGGCGGGCTTTTCGGCCCTGACGACAGGATGAGCAAGGGGCAAATAGCGTCGGTACGCGGCAGAATGACGCGAGATTCGCTAATCTTTTAGGGGTATGGGATGTCAAGGGCCAAACGGGAGGCGCGGGAGGCGCGGGAAGCGCGGGAGGCGCGGGAGGCGCGGGAGGCGCGGGAGGCGCGGGAGGCGCGGGAAGCGCGGGAAGCGCGGGAGGAAAACAAGTTGACGCGAAACATAATGGAAGCCTTGAGGCATGAGGTTTTGCTGGCCGACGGCGCTATGGGGACCGAGCTGCAGGAGCGGGGCCTGCCGGCCGGCAGCGGCCCCGAGGCGTGGATGTTGGAAAACCCGGCGAAAATCGCCGCCGTGCATGAGGATTATGCCCGGGTAGGCAGCCGGATCATTGAGAGCAATACTTTTGGCGCCAACCGTTTGAAGCTGGCCGAGTTTGGCTGTCAGGACAAGGCGGCGGAAATCAATACCCGAGCGGTAAAGCTGGCCCGTCAGGCCGCCGGCCCCAACGGGTTTGTGGCCGGGCTGATCGGGCCGACCGGGCAATTCCCCTCTCCCTTGGGCGATATCCCCTTTGAGGAATTGATGGAGGTTTTCGCGGAGCAGGCTAGGGCATTATCCGCGGCCGGAGCGGATCTTATTTATTTGCAAACCTTTTCCGATCTGGGCGAGGCCAGGGCGGCCTATCTCGCCGCCCGGGAGGTGACCAACCTGCCCGTCGCCGTCTCCCTGACCTATGACGAGCGTCAGCGCACCTTGACAGGCACTGACCCGGAGACGGCGGCTACGGTGTTTTCCGCTTTGGGCGCGGACATTTTGGGGGTCAATTGCTCCGTGGGGCCGGGGGAAATGCTGCCCATAGCGGATCGGTACCATCAGAGTTGCCGTCTGCCTTTGCTGGCTGAGCCAAATGCCGGTATACCCAGCCTGGTGGAGGGGCGTTCCGTTTTTTCCCTGACGCCGGCGGTTTTGGCGGAATACGCGCCGATGTTTTTGGAGGTGGGCGTCCGGTATCTGGGCGGTTGCTGCGGCACAACCCCCGCCCATATCAAAGCGGTGGCGGCGGCGATAAAAAATTGGGACGGTCGGGTCGTCGTCTCTCGGGAAGCCATGCCCTCTCGGCTCGCCTCCCGCTCTCGTACTATATTTCTTGGCGCCGCTTACCCTCCCCGGCTCATCGGCGAGCGGATCAATCCCACTTCCCGCAAAGCCCTGGCCGAGGCGCTGCGGACAGGGGATTATCAGCGGATTGTCCGGGAGGGCCTGGAGCAAATCCAGGCCGGGGCCGATTTGCTGGATGTCAACGCCGGCCTGGCCGGCGGGGACGATGGGCAATTCCTGCCGCCGATGGCGCGGGGCTTGCAGCATGTTTTGGATTGCCCGCTGTCTATCGATACGGTCAATCCCATAGCCTTGGAGCGGGCGCTGCTGCATTTTCAGGGCAAGGCTCTGATCAATTCTGTCAACGGCGATAAGGCCAGTATGGACAGCGTTTTTCCCCTGGCCCGCCGCTATGGCGCCGCCGTACTGGGGCTGACGCTGGACGGGAAAGGCATCCCCGACACGGCGGCGGGGCGGTTGGCGATCGCGGAGAGGATTTTGGAGCGAGCCCTTTTGGAGGGGCTGCCAAAAGAGGATGTGTTTATCGATTGCCTGGTTTTGGCCGCCGCCGCCGAGCCTAAGCTTTCCGGCGAGACCTTGGCGGCGATCCGCCTGGTCAAGGAAAAATTGGGCCTGACTACTTTGCTGGGCTTGAGCAATATTTCCCACGGGATGCCGAAACGGCCCTGGCTCAATCAGGCCTTTCTAGCTCAGGCACTGGCGGCGGGCCTGGACGGCGTCATCGCCAACCCGATGGACGCCGGGATCAGGCAGACGCTGGCGGCCGGCGCTTTTCTCGCCGGCCGGGATCCCAGGGGCGAACGTTATATAGCTCGGGCGAAAAAAGAAGACGCCCTGGCGGCGGCC
>JAISDE010000184.1 GCA_031265035.1 Peptococcaceae bacterium
CTCACCGCCACTTTACCCGCTCCGCCAGGCCGGCGGTCACAAAAGCCTCGCCTGTCGCCCCGATCAGCACCGCCTCCAGCCCCGGCGTCGCCTCAGCCAGGGCCACAGCCTCCGCCGTCGGCAGCAAAAACAGCAGCGTGGAATAATAATCCGCCGTCAGCCCATCGGCGCAGATCGCCGTAGCGCTGTGATTGTACTCCGCCGGCCAGCCGGTGATAGGCGATAGCAAATGATGATAACGCCGGCCGTCGATCTCCTGATAGCGCTGATAATCCCCCGAGGTGGCGGCTACCTGGCCGCCGGCTAGGGCAAGGACGCCCAGCAGCTCCTGGGGGTTGGCCGGATCCGTCAGGCCGATCTGCCAATCCGAGCCGTCGGGCTTGTCGCCCACGGTCTTGATATTGCCCCCGGCGTCCACAATACCGTAGATCGGTAGCTCCGACCCCATCAAAACCCGCCAGGCTTCCTCCACCCCATACCCTTTCGCCACCGCGCCATAATCCAGGGCCATGCCCGGCAAGGTCAGCCGCATCCTGTTGGCGCTCTCGTCCGTCTGCGCGAAGGCCATCCCGCGAGCGGCCAGCGCCGCCGCGATCTCGTCCTGCCGAGGCAGGCTCTGCCGCTCCCTGGCCGCGTCCCAGAGGTCAATCAGGTTGGCCAGCGTCGTATCCACCAAATCCGGCGCCGGCGCCGCGCCTTGCCCTACGCCCAGTTCCAGCTCCAGCTCCGGCTCCGCGCCCGGCTCCGCGCTTTGCTCCGCGCCCGGCTCCGCCCGGATCCCCGCCAGCCGCGCCGCCGCCTCCCCGGCCAGGCGCCCGGTCTCTGCCTGAATCCAGATCAAATCATAGCTTACCGGCAGCCAAATCCCGCTGCCCGCGCCCTCCCGCAACCGGCGCAAATCCTCGCCCTTGTCCGGATCATGCCGATCCGCCGCCGCCGCCACTTCCTCCAACCGCCGAAAAGCCGCCAGCGCCAGTTCCTCCAGCTCCGCCGCCGTCGCCATCCTTTGCCCAGCCGGGGGCGGCGCCGCCTCCAGCCGAATGCTCACCACCGTATCCATCAAAAAACGGGTATCGGAAAAAGCAGGGGCCCTTGTCTCCCCTATGCCGCAGCCCCCGGACAGGATAGCGGCGCAAAAAAAGCCAAAGGCCACTGCCATGTTTTTTTTTATGCGCGCCAAGCCCTCTCGCCGGTCGCCTATTGTCCCTCGCCGTCTCATGATCCTATTATAGCCGCTGCCCCATGAACCTGGCAAGCAAAAAATCCCGTCCCCGCCCCGGCGCGCTCATCAGCGCTATACTTAAAAAAACCTCCGAACCGCATTGGTACACCGTTCCACCATTCTTGAGCGCAGTTTAAATGATAACACCCTTAGGACCTGTCGATAAATAACTTGGCAATCTCCCCATACTCACTCTTAATGATTGCTTTCCATTTTTGAGTTTCATTTGGCGAGGATATTTCATCCTTTGAGTAGACAAGAAGTATCTTGACTGCCCGTGTATACTCATCAACGAACAAGATACACCTATTGCCGGAGGCTTTCGGCGACATACGAGTACCTTCGACAGCAAAATCTAGCTTGACCAACTTACAGCAGCCGGAATCCGCTATAAGGTCGGCGCGATTATACTGTAGCATATTGTCTACGCGCTCACAAACCGCGATAATCGTCCGCTCAGTAGCAAGCCATTTATCTTGATATTCTTTTTTGAACTTCTTGATATAATGCCTTTCAGTAAAAGGCTCAAACTGAACCCTATAATTGAATTGTTCCATAGACACGCTCAGGTTCTTCTTGAGTAATCAGGCCGTAGGGAACTACTTCGCCATCCCTGCAAATCTGCCAAGGTAACTGCTCATGTGTAAAGTTCACAATATCGTCAGTAGATTTGTCGCTCCATGCCTTCCCAATCTTTTCGATAAGACTAAGCTCATCGTCTGACAATCTGCTGACAGGGGCTTCCTTTTCTATAAGAGAGAACAGAATCGCCTTTCCCTTAGGCTCGCGGATTATCGTGCCGTCTTCCTCCAATTCGTCTAAGGCCCGAAAATACACATCCGCGACAGGCCCGCGCGGCAGCTTGCGGTAAGTCATGCCAGACATCGGCGATGAGTTTAGATAATACCAAATGAAGTCCGCTAGGTATACTAATTTCGCGAGCTTTGTCTTAGTGATTTTACCATCCTCATTGGCTCCGAATTTGAGAGAGTTTAGAATTATTTGCTTATATTTTTCTGTGGATTTAAGGACATCAGAAAACACAGATGTTCCGTCGGCCACGCCTAATATGTCATCCATACTAATTCGTAGCATGGATGACAAGGATTTCGCCTGACGGACTGTAAGTTCTTTTTTACCAGACTCGATATTTACATAGGTAGGGCGACTAACGCCTATAGCGTGAGCTATCTGCTCTTGCGTATACCCACGCGCCAAACGAGCCTGCTCAATAATGTTATTTAAAGAGTTGGCGCTCATGATCCGACTCCTTCCTTGTTTTCTGAAATCATTGTACCACGTCTATGTCACGATTTCAACATCTAATGTAATTATTTTTTACAATTGTGGATTTCCAATTTTTCTCCTGTTCCTTAGCGCCAGCCACAAAAGCCCTTGCCGCGTCTTTGCTATTTTCGTAATTATTCCGCATGCGGAATAAATCCGGCAATGTCAAGCCAGCTGCCATGCTTGGGAGTGTAATGGATCTCCAGTCGCTTGGCCAAACGGAGCGCTTCCGCCGGCGGAAACGCCTCGTATAGCGGCGACAAAAGCGGCGTTTTGCTCAGGCGGAATGCGCCAGTACGCTTTCAGGTGAGGTTTAAGTGATGATTTATTATAGCACGAAAATCAAAATTTATATAGTTTTAGATGTTACAAACTGCTAGCCTCACCGCCACTTTACCCGCTCCGCCAGGCCGGCGGTCACAAAAGCCTCGCCTGTCGCCCCGATCAGCACCGCCTCCAGCCCCGGCGTCGCCTCAGCCAGGGCCACAGCCTCCGCCGTC
>JAISDE010000200.1 GCA_031265035.1 Peptococcaceae bacterium
CGTGGTTATTGGCATACTCAGCATGACCGGGCTTGGGCTAAAGATTTCCAGCCTGCTCATTGGACTCGCCAATGGAAATATGCTGGTGCTCCTGATCCTGACGGCGCTTGTCTCGATCATTCTTGGTATGGGATTGCCCACGGTGGCGGTATATATCGTCGTGGCGGCGATTATCGCCCCTACCCTGGTAGGGTTTGGGCTGCCCCGCCTGGCGGCGCATATGTACATTTTCTATTACGGGATCCTGGCGGTGATCACGCCGCCAGTGGCGTTGGCGGCGTACGCGGGGGCGGGGATCGCGGGATGTTCACCCAACAAGACCGGCTGGCAAGCCGTTAAGCTTGGCTCCGCCGGCTTCCTGCTGCCCCTGGTTTTTGTCTATTCCCCGGTGCTTTTGCTGCAAGGCGGCGTGGGGGAAATCATTATAGCGTTTTTTACGGCTTGCTGCGGTATCGTAATGCTGGCCTGCTGTAATTCCGCTTATCCTTCCCAAAACCCGCTGATCCGCCTGCTGCTTCTCTTGGGGGCGATCCTGATGATCATTCCGGGTCTTTTAACCGACAGCGTCGGGATCATCTGCGGCGGGATCGCTTTGTTCATCGAGTTTAAGATTTTACGGGCGAGGAGGGGTTCCGATGCCAGCGCCGTCTGAGCGTTTATTGCGAGGGGCTATCGATATTCACGCTCACGCCTATCCCGAGTATACCCTGGCCTTGCGCCCCAGGCAGGACAATTATGATTGGGCGTTGTTGGCCAAAGAATACGGGATGCGGGGCATTATGCTGAAATCCCATGTCTGGCCTACGATGGCGCAAGTGTATGATTTGAGTAAATTAGTAGAGGGTATAGAGCTTTACAGCTCGATCACGCTGAATTATACCGCGGGGGGACTCAGTCCGGTCGCGGTGGCGCTGGCGGGGGAAATGGGCGCCAAAGCCGTATTCATGCCGACCTGGAGCGCGAAAAATGATATTGAGCGCAGCGGTGTAATGGCCGCTCGGATCCGCAAGGTCTGCCCGCTTCTGGACGATCTGCTCAAGGCCAACGGCGGCGGGATTACCGTCTTGGATCACCGGGGCAAAGTCAAACCGGAAGTGTTGGATATCCTGGATATTATAAAGACCTATGATATGTATCTGGAATCGGGGCATCTGCATATCAGCGAGGGCCTTCGCCTGGCCGAGGCGTGCGCGGTCAAGGGAGTACGTTTTTCCCTGACGCATCCGCACAACACCACGGTAGGCGCCACGGCGGAGCAGCAAAAAGAGGTGGCGGACATGGGCGGCTATATCGAGCATACTTACATCGCCTGCATGCCGTTGCATTTACGGGTAAATCCCAGGGATATCGCGAAATCCATCCGGTTGGCCGGCGTGGCTAAAACAATTTTCACTACAGACTCGATCAACGCTTTTAATCCGCCGGAACCGGAGTTGATGCGAATGGTGATTGAGACCTTGCTGCATTTGGAGTTCAGCGAGGCGGAAATCAGTAAAATGGTCAGGGAAAATCCGGCCGAGATCCTGCGCTTGCCGCCTGATCCAGGTATGTGAAAAATAATGTCGGAAGAATAATGTTTTGAAGAATAATTTGGGAAAAATAATATGACGAGGAGAAAATGCTATGACATACGCGGAAAAAATGTCCGAGTTTTTTGCCAACCTGCGGTATGAGGATATTCCCGCTGCCAAAATGGCGGACGTTAAGACTATTTTGCTGGATTATATAGCGTGCATATATGGTGGCACGAAGACGAAAAGCGGCCGGATCGCCGCTAAGTTCGCCCGGGACTTTAATGAGACGGGCAAATGCACGCTGCTGGGATTCGGCTACAAGACCGCTCCTTACAACGCCGCTTTTTGTAACGCCATCATGGGGCACAGCACCGAGATGGATGATGTTGATGTTCTGGCCTATTTTCACAACGCGCCCCAGACTATTTCCGCCGCTTTAGCGGCGGCTGAGTGGAGCGGCGCTACCGGCAAGGAATTTCTTGTTGGTATGGCCGCCGGTTTTGAGGCCCTCAACCGAATCAGCGAGGCCTGCAATCCGGGGCTGCGAGCCAGGGGCTTTCATACGACCGCTTGCGTAGGCGCTTTTGGCGCCGGTATAGCCGCGGCCAAAACTATGGGGCTTTCCGCGGAGCAAATGGTTAATACCTTGGGGTTGAGCGGCGCGCAGGCGTCGGGGCTTTTGGAGTTTTACGGCACCTCTATGGCGAAACGGTTTAATCCTGGTCCCGCCGCCCGCAATGGCGTTACCGCCGCTTTATTCGCTGAGAGAGGATTTACCGGGGCGGAAACTATTTTTGAGGGGAAATTCGGTTTCTTCAAGGCCCACTCGGCCGAATACGATCCTGAAAAGCTGATTAAAGATCTTGGCAAGGACTGGCGTTTTGTTTTCGAGTACAAGCCTTACGCCTGCGCTAGACCAATTCACAACGCTATTGATTGCGCGCTGAATATTCGCAAGGATCACAGGCCAAAGCTGGAGGAAATCGCCGCCATTGTGATAAAACGCCATCCGGAATGGGGTACGTATTATCACAACATCAAGGAGCCGTTAAACTACCATATGGCTCAGGTCAGTGTCCAATTCGCCGCCGCTTTGGCTTTGGTTTTGGGCAAAGCCTTTGTCGATCAATTCAATGACGATAATATCGCCGATCCAACGATCATGGGCATTTCCAAAATGATTGATATTGAGGATGACCCTTCCCTGCCCAGAGGGGTTTCCTGCAATATGATCGTAACGATGAGAAATGGCGATGTTTATCAGAGTCAAGTGGATTACCCCAAGGGTTCCATCCAAGTTCCCATGACGGAGGAAGACCATCGGGCCAAAATGAGCAGCCTTTGCGCGCATATGCTGGATAACGACGAACAGGAAGATATCATCCGGGCGGTGAGAAATCTGGAACAGATCGGGAATATTTCCGAGTTTGTCCAATTGATGAGTTAGAGGCGTTATCGGGGCGCGGGAGGCAGCCTCCCGCGCTCCGATTCTTTCCGGAAAACTATATGGGGGAAACGGAGTAATGAGCCGAACAATCGCGGAAAAAATACTGTCCGCCAAGAGTGGCCTTGACGCTAAAGCCGGGGATCTGGTTTTGGCGGAATTGGATTTGATGATGGGCCATGATTTTAACGCGGCGATGACCTTTCAGGTATTGGAGGAAATGGGGGCGACAGTCGCCGCCAAGCCGGAGCGAACTATCATTGTGTTTGATCACTCGGTTCCCGCGCCCAATGAGAGTTACGCTCGCTTACATCAGAAAGTCGAGGCCGCCGCGAAGCGTTTTGGGGTGAGAGTCTACCCGCCCTGCGAGGGAATTTGCCATCATCTGTTGCCGGAGAGAGGGCATGTGCGGCCGGGGGATCTGATCATCGCCTCGGATTCTCATACCTGCACATATGGCGCGCTGGGCGCGTTCGCCACCGGCGTCGGCTCCACCGATCTGGCGGTGGGGATTATGACGGGAAAGCTTTGGTTTAAGGTGCCGAAATCCATCCGAATCCATTACTCGGGACAATTGCCGCCCGCTGTGTCCGCCAAGGACTTGGCTTTGTTCACCATTGGCCGGCTTGGCGCGGATGGCGCCAATTATTTAAGCGTGGAATACAGCGGGGAGGCCATAGATCGGCTCAGTATGGATGGGCGGCTGACCTTATGCAATATGTCGATTGAGATGGGCGCGAAGGCAGGGTTGATTGAGCCTGACCAAAAGACCCTTGATTGGTTGGCGGGACGGGTAAATATTTCTCAGGCGCCCGCGCGGGCCGACGAGGGCGCCGCCTATGAGCGGATCCTGGATTTTGATGTGTCGGAATTGCGGCCGCAGATCGCGAGGCCCCATGAGGTGGATAATGTCTGCGACATTGACGAGTTATTGGGATTGCCGATTCAATCCGCTTTCATCGGGGCGTGCACCAATGGGAGAATGGAGGATCTGCGGGTGGCCGCCGGCATTTTGGCGGGCAAGCGGGTACATCCCGATGTCAGGCTATATATTATTCCCGCATCCCGCCGTATTTGGCTGCAAGCCGCGCGGGAAGGGCTGATCTCCGTACTGCTTGAGGCCGGCGCTATTTTAGAGGCGTCCAGCTGCGGTCCCTGCGCCGGTATCTGCGGGGGCGTACCCGGCGACGGGCAGACTATGCTGACGACGGCCAATCGCAATTTCAAGGGTCGGGCCGGCAACAGTAAAAGCGATATTTATCTCGCCTCTCCCGCGGTGGTGGCGGCCTCGGCCATTCACGGCCAAGTTACCCATCCGGGGCGATACCTGATTAAAGCATAGGAGGCGGCCTGCCATGAGCCTGGAGGGTCATGTTTATGTGCTGGGTGACGATATCAATACGGACTATATTATAGCGGCGAAATACAGGGCCTTGAGCCTTAGCGACATGGCGGCGCGCGTGATGGAGGATATTGACCCCGATTTTACTAAAAAAATTAAAACGGGGGATTGGATTATCGGCGGCGACAATTTTGGCTGCGGCTCGTCCCGGGAATACGCGCCCAGGGTGATCCTGGCTGCCGGCATTCAGGGCATTGCCGCCAAGTCCTTTGCCCGCATTTTTTACCGCAATAGCATTAACTCCGGCCTGCCGGTGATTGAATGTGACACAGCCCGCTTTCAGACGGGTGATCATATTACCGTTGCCCTGGAGAAAGGCGAGATTATCAATCACTCTCAAAAGTTTACCGCGAGTTTCGCCAAGTTGCCGCCTTTTATGACCCGGGTTTTGTCTGAGGGAGGGATGAGCGGCTACATAAAAAAGCATGGCGGCTTGCGGGCGGAGAATCTGGTCTGAGTGTCGGGCAAAACCGGCGAACAAAAGCGTTTTTGAATCTAGGAGGGGATTTAGTTATGCATGGAGCGCGGGCAATCAACGCGACGATTCTCAGGGGCGGAACCAGTAAAGGCGTCTATTTGCTTAAAAATGAGCTGCCGGCTGACCCCGCCTTACGGGATCAGGTTATTCTCGCCATTTTTGGCAGCCCTGATCAGCGCCAGATCGATGGGTTGGGAGGCGCCGATCCCCTGACCAGCAAACTGGCGATCGTTGGCGGGTCAAGCCGTCCTGACGCGGATGTGGAATATACCTTCGGTCAGGTGGGCATTGATCAGGCTAAGGTGTTTTATCAATCTATCTGCGGGAATATAACCTCCGGCGTGGGCCCCTTCGCGATCAACAACAGCCTGGTCAAGGCGGAGGAAGGGATTACAGTTGTTCGGATTTATAATACCAACACCGGAAAGGTTATCCTTGCCAATGTGCCGGTTATCAACGG
Source organism: Peptococcaceae bacterium (assembly GCA_031265035.1). Lineage (GTDB taxonomy): Bacteria > Bacillota > Peptococcia > DRI-13 > UBA5745 > JAISDE01. The sequence continues at coordinate 5,299 of JAISDE010000200.1, forward strand.
CAAAGCGGCCTTTGAGGGCGATTTTGCTATGGCCGGCGTACCGGGCACAGGAGCGAAAATTTTAATAGACTTCTCTCAAACCGTAGGCGCTTTGACCGGGAAAGGGCCGCTGCCCACGGGCAACCCCACAGACCGGCTTGAGGTCGGTGGGGTTGGCGCCATTGATGTCTCTATTGTGGATGTCGCCGCTTGCCAAATTTATATCCGCGCTAAAGATGTTGGCCTCACAGGGCGGGAAACGCCCCGGGAAGTGGACAGCGACCCGGGGCTGACGCGAAAGCTGGAGGCGATCCGCGCTCACGCCACCTGGTTTGTTGGACTGGCCGATACGCCCGTGTCAGCGTCAACAGAACGGCGTAACACGCCCCATTTGGCTATCATTGGCGAGGGCGGGGAGTACCAAAATCATTTGACCGGGGAAATTGTTTCCCCCGACTCGTATGATATTTTGGCGCGGATGATGTTTATGCAAATCATGCATAAAACTTACGCGGGGACTGGCTCTATTTGCCTGGCGGCCGCGACTCAGATTCCGGGCACTATACCTAATTTGAGTTTCCGCGGCTCGCGGGGTAGCGGGCTGGTACGTATAGGGCATCCGGCGGGGATTATTCCCATTGAGACAGATATCAGCGTCGGTAACGGGGCGATTGAGGTTCGCCGCGCCGCCATCGCGCGAACGGCCAGAACAATTATGGAAGGCCGGGTATATGTGCGGGAGTCCTTATTTAATTATGACTGATATTTTTACTGTTTTCACAATTATCGCCGTCGGCTATTTTTTGGGGCGGCTTGAGTTGGGCGGGCTACGGTTGGGCGCGTCGGGCGTATTGTTGGCGGCGCTGTTTTTTGGCCATTTTGGTTTCTCGCTGCCTGGCCTGGCACAAAATTTAGGGTTAGTCAGCTTTGTGACGTCGGTGGGCTTGATCGCCGGCCCTACCTTCATACGAAATTTAAGAAGACACGCGGCGGGTTATTTGCTGATCAGCCTATTGATTATTTTTACCGGGGCGCTGACAGCTTTGGCGGCGGCTAAACTATTTTCCCTGCCCATGCCGCTGACGGTGGGCATCATGACCGGGGCGCTTACCAGCACTCCGGGTCTAGCCGCGGCGATAGAGGCGACAGGCGACCCGATCACAGCCGTTGGTTATGGCATAGCTTACCCTTTTGGGGTTGTGGGCGTCGTCCTTTTTGTCCAAATTATTCCTAAATTGTCTAAACTCAATGGGCAGGCTGCGGCGAGGGATCCTGTCAGCCAGGAGGGCACCGCCGCTGAGGGGGAAAGCGGCGCGGCGCGGGTGGACGCTTTTGGTTTTTTCCCTTTCGCCTTAGCGGTGATTTTAGGACTGCTGATCGGTGGTATAACAATACCGCTGCCCGGCGACGCCTCGTTCAGCTTTGGCGCCTCGGGCGGCCCCTTGCTGTCCGGTCTTTTGATTGGGCACATTGGGCGGATCGGTAAATTATCCTTGCGTGTGCCGGGCGAGACACTGAATTACTTACGGGAGATCGGGCTGATTCTCTTTTTGGCGGCGGCCGGCGTCAACGCCGGCAACGGTTTTCTCGGCGTTGCGCGAGAATATGGCTGGAAGCTGTTTATAGCCGGGGTTTTGGTTACGTTGCTGCCTATGCTGATCGGTTATTGGGTAGGTAAAGTGATTTTAAAAATGCGGACGCTTCTCCTGCTCGGCTCCATTTGCGGTGGTATGACCAGTACGCCGGCCTTGGGGACTTTAATTGAGGTCGCCGGGACGGTTGATGTCGCCTCTGCTTATGCCGCTTCTTATCCGGCGGCTTTGGCGCTGCTGGTGCTTTTGTCCCAATTTATTGGCGGCCTGTGAGTATTGGCCGGCCAACGGGAGCTAAAATAAAAAGATAACATAAAAAACGGAGCATAAAAACGGAAGGATGATGATTGTTTATGGCAAAGGGAGTTGACACCTTGCGGGCGCTTTTGCGAGGCGAGGGTATCTTAACGGTGCCGGGGGCGACTACCGCTCTTTTGGCCAGAGTGGCGGAGGACGCGGGGTTTGAGGCGGTGTACGCTACCGGCGCCGGCATGTCTAATATGATTCTGGGGCTGCCGGATTTGGGGCTGGCGTCGATGTATGAGATGCTGGAAAATACCAGGCGCATAGTGGACGCCGTAAATATTCCCGTGTTGGTGGATATTGATAACGCGTACGGCAATCAGATTAATGTAGCCAGAACCGCGCGGGAATTTCGCAAGGCCGGGGCGGTGGCGATGCAGATGGAGGATCAGGTTATGCCCAAAAAGTGCGGGCATTTTCAAGGCAAGGCCCTGATCAGTAAAAATGAGATGGTGGCTAAAGTGAAAGCGGCCAAGGATTTTATGGCCGATGACGCTTTGCTGATCGCCCGTACCGACGCTATCGCTGTCAACGGCTTTGACGACGCGATGGAAAGGGCGAACGCCTATGTGGAGGCCGGGGCGGATATTTTGTTTATAGAGGCGCCCACGACAGTGGAGCAAATGAAAAAGATCAATAAATTTGAAGGGATTCCACAAATTATTAATCTGGTGGAAGGCGGGTTGACGCCGATTTTGCCTAATAACGAGTTGGAGGGCATTGGCTATAAAATCGCTCTTTACGCCAACGGCCCGCTGAAATCAGCGATTAGGGGCACCCAGGAGTTGTTGAGGTTTTTGAAAGAGAACGGCACAACTATAGGCGCCGATCGCCTGATGATCACGACCAAGGAACGCAACCGCCTGACGCATTTGGCGTATTACTCCGATATTGAGCGTCAATATGACGGGAAATGATCTGACAGTAAATGAGCCGGCAGGAAAGGATCTAAGATTGGATCTAAGATCTAAATCCGGGATCTAAATCTGGCGTCGCGCTAACAGGCGGCAGGTGGGCGGAAAATGAGGTGAGTCATCATGCCGGCCCTTTTGTTGACACTTTTCGTTGGTACATTGGCGGGCTTATTTTTTTGCGAGCTCAAGATTCCCGGCGGCCTGATGATAGGCGCCCTGGTTGGGACGGCCGCGCTCAACGTTCTTACCGGCCGCGCTTATATGCCCGCCGCGGCCAGAATCGCCGCCCAAATCGCGGCGGGCGGTTTTATAGCGTGTACGGTGGAAAAAAGCGACCTGTCGCGATTACCTCATCTGGCGCGGCATTTGGGCGTTTTGGTGGGGGGAATGCTCCTGTTTAACCTGGCCGCGGGCTTTGCCATATATCGGGTCAGCGATATGGACTTGCTCACGTCGCTGTTTTGCGCCGTGCCCGGCGGTCTGAGCGATATACCGATCATTGCCGCCGAGATGGGGGCGGCGGCAAGCGATGTGGCTATAGCGCAATTCGCGCGATTGCTTGCCGGCATAGGACTTTTTCCGTCGCTGATCCTCAGGATAACCAAGCGGGAGAATTTGGCGAAAAATAGCGAGGCGGAGCGGCGCCAGACGGCAGCGAAGAAGGGCAAAGCCAATTTATGCCTGACCCTGGCTACGGCCGCGCTGTTTGGCCTTTTCGGGCGCGCGTTGGGTGTACCGGCGGGCGGGCTGCTTTTTTCCCTGCTGGCCGTTCTGGCGTTGAAACTTTTCGTGAATAAAGCCTATTTGCCTAAAGAGATCCGGCAAGTCGCTCAGATATTGTCGGGCGCTTACATAGGCAGTACAATGACCCTGGCTAACGCTATGAGCATGAAATCCCTGCTTCCGCCTGTTTTGGTCTTGGTCGCCGGCTATTTCGCCGCCAGCTTGCTCATCGGCGCGGCTTTGCGCAAATGCGGCGCTATGACCTTACGGGAATCTATGCTTTGCGCTACGCCAGCCGGCGCCAGCGATTTGGCGCTAATTTATGCCGACCTGGGCGTCCATAATCCGGATTTAGTGGTTTTGCAGGTTGTACGCATGATTTTGGTTATAGCCGTTTTCCCGCCAATAATTCATTTCGTCTCAAGCCTGGCGCAAGCCTGACTGGCTAATCCAATTTTGGATATAGTGAATAAAAACCATGTAGATGTCGTATTCCGCTACGGCATTGGCGTAAATGAGATACGAGGGGCGCAGATACGGTATGCCGGCTGAGTCCCGGGCCGTCGTCTTGAATATTTTCTCATTGTTGAAAACGCGAGTAGAAGTGACAAGGGTCCAGCCCAACCCCTCCTGCACCAGATTTACACAGGCCTGAACGCTATCGGTGTTGACCGCCGGAGCGGGCGGCACTGAGAAATTCTCATGTAGCCAGCGGTCAATCTGATATTGTAAAACCGGGTCAGCCCTATAGCTGATGTAGGGGAAGTGTTTTAGCCCGTCGATTGTCTGGAAAGCGAAGGGCGCTATGATCTCAATGGGCTCGTTATAGAGATGAATTGAGTTCTCGCTCCATTGATGATTCCCCCGCACGATCGCCGCCAAAATCTCATTGAGGTACATACGTCTCATTACCTCGTTACTGATGCCCACGCTTAACTCGATGGAGACGGCGGGGTATTTGACCCGAAACCCATGGAGAATAGCGGGCATATGCCGTTCAGCGAAAGCGGAGGGCACGCCGAACCGGATAGTCCCGCTCAACACGCCATCTTTATTCCTTACATGATCCCGTATGTCCACGAACTGCCGCAGCATTTTATCAGTGAAAGAAAACAGGCGATCGCCCGCGCTGGTCAGGGAGACACCTTTATTATTACGTACAAATAATTTGCAATTCATCTCCTGTTCCATCAGGGACATGCGATAGCTTATAGCCGGTTGGCTCATGAATAATCGCTCGGCCGCCTTTGCCGCGCTTCGCTCTTGAACGATCACTTTTAAGATTTCCCAATCTCGCTCATTCATTCTGCAGCCAATCCTAAGAAGTATTTTAAAATTTGAGAACGACAAAAAGCGCGAAAAACTGCGACAACTTGATTATATCAAAAAAACGAAAAGAAAGCAGCCCATCAAAAATGAAAAATACGGAAAAATACCAAAGCGGTTTGACGATGCCTAAGGGGAAGGAAGGAGCGGCATGGTGAGATTTCAATTAGGCTACGGCAACAGTGTTCAAGAGGTTGAGGTGCCGGGAGCGAACTATCTGACTGTAATGAGGCCCAAGACCATCAGACGGGAAGGGTCGGAAGCGGAGGTGGTAGAAAAGGCGTTATTGTGTCCTATCGCCTCGTCTCGCCTGAGCCAGTTGGCCCGGCCTGGGGAAAAGGTCGCTATTATTACCAGTGATATCACTCGCCCTATGCCAAGCTATAAAGTGTTGCCAGGGGTATTAAAAGAACTGCGCTCGGCCGGGGTCAGCCTGGCCGACGTGACGGTGATATTTGGCCTGGGCTGCCACCGCGGGCAGTCGGAGGCGGAAATGCGCCGGCTGGTAGGCGACGCTGTTTATGACAGCGTACGTTGCGAGGACAGCGCGCCGGACGACTGCGTGTATCTTGGCAGAACTGCGAGAGGAACGCCGGTGGAAATTTCCCGTAACGCGGCGAGCGCGGATCGGCGCGTCGCCCTGGGAAATATTGAGTATCATTATTTCGCCGGCTACAGCGGCGGGGCGAAAGCCTTGCTGCCAGGCGCTGCCAGCCGCGCTGCCATACAGGCGAATCATAGCCACATGATAGAGAGCGCGGCCGCGGCCGGGCGGTTGGAGGGCAATCCGGTGCGGGAAGACATTGACGAAGTTCTGCGTTTTTGCCCCTTGGATTTTATTTTAAACGTTGTTTTGGATGAGCGCAAAGAAATAGTTCGGGCTGTGGCTGGTCACCCGATTAAAGCCCATCGCGCTGGCTGCGAGTTTCTGGACGAGTTGTGCGCGTCGCCAATGGAGAAGCGGGCGGACATCGTGATTGCCTCACAAGGGGGCGCTCCCAAGGATATGAATTTATATCAAACCCAAAAAGCGCTGGATAACGCTAAATACGCTGTGCGGGAGGGGGGGGTTATTATTTTGGTGGGCGCTTGCGGGGAAGGGCTGGGCGAGCGGGTTTTTGAGCGTTGGATGCTCGATAGCCCCTCACCGGAAAGCATGATCGAGCGCATAGCCGGGGATTTTCAATTAGGGGGGCATAAGGCGGCGGCGATAGCGCTGACCTTGCGGCAGGCGGAAGTTTATTTGGTGAGCGATATGGCGCCGGCGCTGGTGGAGAAAATATTTTTGCGTCCCTTCGCTACGGCGCGGGAGGCATTGGACGAGGCGTTACGTCGCTTGGGGCCGCGGGCTAAAGTATTGGTGATGCCCTATGCCGGCGCGACCCTGCCTGTGATCAAATGACGGCCTGATAGCCAGCGGCCCCAACATATTTTTTTGAATTGTAACATGTTTTGCGTTACCTTAGCGATGATACCACGTAATTTGTAATTCGCGCAAGCGGCGCCGATGCGATGAATTCCATATCTCTTTTCCCTGTCTCGGTCGGCCTGCCGCCGGCACCAGCGGCACTGGCGCACTGGCAGGCTACAAGGTGCGGGTTGCCATGGGGGTAGTCATGACTATATTTTAGGTATATACTTGTATTAAGGACTCAGCGGCATTTAGCGGCAAGAAATATAACAGTCCCGGTGCCGCGGGCCGGCGGGAGGTGGCGATATTGATGTCAACATACCAAATCGCGAATGAAAAACAATTGCTTGATGTATTGGACAAACTCCGCCTTGAAAACAGCGATAACCAACGCTATGAGGTAAAAGCCGCGGCAGGAGGGTTTCCTGAATCGGCGGTTAATTCTATATGCGCGTTCTCTAACACTCCGGATGGTGGCGTATTGATTCTTGGCGCCGACGAGAATTCGGGATTCAGAATCGTTGGCGTCTACGATTCCAAGGCTTGTCAACAAACGCTGGCAGGCTACGCGAAGAATGGGTTCAATGTGCCAATCAATCTCACAAGCGAGCTAATTGTAATTGACGGCAAAAAAGTCATCTGGGTAGAGGTTTCAGAAGCAGACAAGGCATTAAAGCCAGTGAAGACCAGAAAGGGGTCGCGCGCGTTTATCAGACAATTCGACGGTGATTTTGAATTGTCAGCGCAAGAGGAGCAGATGTTTGTTGACGCGAGGGGGCGCAGCCTTTTTGATGAGCAAGTCGTTTCCGGCACAAGTCTATCTGAATTAAACGCGGAACTCACCAAAGCATTTGTCGAAAACAGGAAGATCAAATCTTCGGTACTCGCGAGGATGAGCGAAGAAGAAATCCTACTCAGGTCAGGTGTGCTGGCGCAATCAGGAGAGCTTACTACAGCAGGGCTTTTATCGCTTGGAATTTACCCGCAGCAGTTTCTCCCCAGTTATTCTATCAAGGCAAGCGTCAGAAAACGTTCTAGGCAGACAAGGCGGGTAAGAGCCACATCGGCGCGCTCATTCGACGGCCCGATTCCAACGATGCTTGACGAGGCCGTAAAGTGGGTCACGGACAACAACGATGACCTGATACTTGATTTGCCTAGCGGGCATGTGCGAGAAGTCAAGGAATACCCATCAGTCGTGATGAGGGAGTTGATCGCCAACGCCTTGATTCATCGCGATCTTAGTCCGCTGTCATTAATACAGACTATTAGCCTGACTATTGAGGACGAACGGTTGGTAATCAGCAATCCCGGAGGGCTATACGGGCTTCATGTGAACGAACTTGGTCATACGGGCTCAAAAGCGAGGAATAACAGGATTGCCGACATATGCCAGTTTGTGCTTGCCCCAGACGGCGCGAGTGTTATTGAAAAGCTCGGGAGCGGCATCCCGAAAATCATGGATGAGCTTGCTGAGTTGGATATGCCAACGCCTAAATTCTATGACGGAGGAATATATTTCACAGTGGTTTTGGACAGTGTGCTCGGAGTTGATAAAAGTGGTAGAAAGATTGGCGAAAGCACCGGCAACATTAATTACGTCGCTAATGCCGAAGGCAGTATTGATGGTATTGTCAGCGACAGGATAAACGACAGGATAAACGACAGGATAAACGACAGGATAAACGACAGCTTAACTGAAATACAGCGGCAAGTCCTTTCGCTTATAGCGGATAATCCCCTTATAACCGCTCAAAGGCTTGCGGAGGAATTGGATATAAACGAGCGCAACACGAGGAATCATATCAAGGTGTTGAAAGAATCAGGATTATTGAAAAGAATCGGCGCGAATAGAAATGGTCATTGGGAGGTCATTACCGCTTTATCGCGAATAGAACGGTAGCCCGCCGCGGCCTGCCGCTGGCCCCGGCAGACAAATAGCACAAATAAGAAATAAGAAAGGGTTATACATATTTTTTATAACGTATTGTATTATCATGTCTTTTATTGTACTATCATATAAGAATATATTATTAAACATGCTCTTGTAGGAGGCGGGTTATGGATTACGCTGCCGTGATGAGGGAACTGGAGAAATACCCGCCGCGGATGACCGCCCTTGAGCGCCAGGCGGCCTACGCCAAAGGCGAGGAAGTGGATCATATCCCCTTTAAGCTCATCTCGTCCGACACCGCCGCCAACCTGTACGGCTACACCTACGGCGAGTGCCGCCGCGATGTGAGGGCCCAGCGGGATGTGATGGAAAAACTCGCCGAGGAATTTGGCTCAGGCGCCGTTGGGGGCGGGCTGGGCCTGAAGTGCGTGGGTGAGGCGCTGGGCTCCAAACTGCGCTACCCGGAAAATGGCCTGGAGTACATTGAGGAGCACCTGGCGCGGGACTACGCCGCGCTGGACAGCTTGGAGGTGCCCGACCCCCGCGAGAACGAATTCTTGCGGGCCAAGCTGGAGCGCATGCGCTACCTGAAAAATGCCTTTCCCAAATTCGGCGTGGGCACCACGGTGGCGGGGCCGCTTACCACGGCGGCCTCTTTGCGTAGCCCGGATCTTATTTTGCGGGACATGCGGCGCCGCCCGGAGGAACTGCATCGCCTGCTGGCTTTTTGCGTGGATACCAGCCTTGCCTGGATGGACGCGGTTGTGCAGGAATTCGGGCCGCTGGGCTGCAATATCGCCGACCCTGTCACCAGCGTCAGCGTCGTCAGCAAACAGCAGTTCGAGGAATTCACTATGCCCCACCTGCGGGACCTGGTGGAGGGTATCAAGGCGCGAACCGGCTTTATGCCCAGCCTGCACATCTGCGGTAAAACCAAACCCATATGGGAGCATCTTGTCACCCTAGGGTTCCTCTCGTTTAGTGTGGACAATTGCGAGGACCTGGCCGAGGTGAAGGCTAAGGTGGGCGACCGCATGAGCATCTCGGGCAACGTGCCGCCGGTGGACGTTTTGAGGAACGGCACTATCGACGAGGTGATCGACTCGGTGAGGATCTGCCTTCAAAAGGCCAGCGACAGCCCCATGGGATACATGCTGGCCGCGGGCTGCCAGGTGCCCCTCGGCACCCCGCGGGAAAACCTGTACGCCTATATTTACGCCGCGCGCAAATACGGCCGTGGCGCCCGGCGGGGCAAGCCCTGCAAGGGGCTGGAAGACGCCAGCGCTTTATGACACCTACTGTAACACCTTTTGTGACATATTTTGTAGCGCCTACTGTATAGGCATGGATCCGAGCTGGTTGACTGGAGAGGATTTTACCTCAAAGGGGGAGGGCTTTCATATGGCGTCCAGGGAAGAATATTTGGGCCAGCTGGCCGACTGTGTGCTAAACATGGAGGATGAGGCGGTTGTGCCCGTCGCCGAGGCGTACATCAAGGCGGGACACGCCGCCGTGGAGGGCATTAGCGAGGGCCTTGTGAACGGCATGAACAAGGCGGGCCAGCTATACGAGGCGGACGAGTACTTCGTCTCGGATCTGTTGCTGTGCTCCGATGCCATGTACGCCGGGCTGGATGTGCTGAAACCCCATGTGGGGAGCGAGGACGCCGCCAAGGGAAAGGCGGCGGTGGTAATTGGCGTGGTGGAGGGCGATACCCACGACATTGGCAAAAACCTGGTGAAGATAATGCTGGAGAGCGCTGGCTGCCTGCTGTACGACTTGGGCCGGGACGTGCCCGCCCAGGCATTTGTGGACAAAGTGAGGGAGACCGGCGCGGCGCTGGTGTGCCTGTCTACCCTGATGACCACCACCATGCCCCAGATGGCGCTGGTGATAGATAGGCTTAAAGAAGAAAACATGAGAGATAAAGTCGTCGTAATGGTTGGCGGCGGGCCTTTATCATCGGCTTACGCGGCAAAAATAGGCGCGGACGCTTATGGCCGCGACGCCGTTGAGGCCGTAAAGGTCGCCAAGCGGCTTTTGGCGATATAGAAGTACTTATGCTAGCGGATATGAGAGGAGAGATTAATCGTGTCAGTCAGAAAGTATTTAAAAAGGGTAAGTTATGTTTTACTTGTTTTAGCAATGTTTTTTTCTTTAACCGCATGTAGTGGCAGAACAGAAAGTATGCCTCCCGCGAGCGAAGTTCCCTCGGCCGGGGCAGACTCAACTTCAGCAGCTAACACTGTCGTAAACAAAAATGATCCTATCCGGATTACCACTTTGTCGGAGCTGGAGGGGACAAGCGTGGGTCAGGTTATGGCGCAGGCTCTAATAGCGAATGGCTATGAGATAGTTGATCAGACAGGCTCATCCGCTAGTGTCGATATAATGCGTCAAGCCCTTTTGAACGGTGAGGTTAATATGATTTGGGATTATGACGGGGATGCCGTGTCATATTTCGATACATCATGGGATCCGTTCTATAATTTTAAAGAGGGCTGGGAGCTTATACGCGACTATGATCTAAAAAACAACAATGTAGTGTGGCTGGAGCCTACGCCCGCCAACAATAACGGCCTTATCGCCTGTACTAGTAAGTTTGCCGAGGACAATGGCCTTTTAGATATGGATGATTTCGCGGAGTATGTTAACAATGGGGGAGAGGTTATTTTAGTTGCCCCCAGTTGGTGGATTAACGGCGAGTTCAAGCATCCACTTATGGAGGAGGCTTACGGTTACGCGCTTCGCGACGATCAGTTTATTGTTGTGGAAGGGCTCAATGAAAGGATGGTTGCCGAAGGCGTTGACGGCGCTAATTTCTGTTTGATTTTCAACAATCAGGGCAGTTTGAACGAGTTGGATATGGTCGCGATTTTGGATAACAAGGGTTCTGTGCTGCGATACAGCTACTGCCCCGTTATCAGCAAAGAAACGCTGGATAAATACCCTGGTATTGAGGAAATACTAAACCCCATCTTCTCACAAATGTCGGACGCGGATGTGCGTTGGCTGAACGAGCAGGTGCAAATAGCGGGCCGACCGGGCGATGAGGTGGCCATTGAGTATCTTACTGAAAAAGGTTTTATGGAATGATGAAGTAAAAAATGAAAAAGGCAGATCTCGTCTCTCTGTTTTTTAGTGGTGTAATGGCGTTTAGCCTTTTGATACCAAACTTCATGAGTTACAAGACATCCAGAATCGCTTTTGGTGATCCGATTTCGGCTCATGACTGTTTTGGGTCAATGATAGGGGTGCTTTATTTGTGGGTCGCCGCTTTTATTATTCTGGCGTTCATAAAGCAAAAGAGGCATCCGCTCAATCTGTTTACCGGCTTGTTCGCGGCCGTAAGCCTGGCGGTTTTTTTAAGGGCGGTTTCTCTAAGCTTTGAGTCGGGCGCTTTTGACGCGGGCGGTAATGCCCGTATGTCCTTTGGGTTTGGCTTTTTGCTGGTGGTTATCTCGCTTTACAGCATAATGGTTAAATGTGTTGAATGTACAGACGGTATTATATTAAAGACGTTGATTCCTATCGTTGCTTTAGCGCTGGTTGTATTTTTTCTTGCGCGGGGTGAGTTTAATAATTACTCTGTCATGCGGGAATATCAAACGGCGGAAAAACAGTTCATGACACATTTGTGGGAGCATGTTAGTATTTCCGTATGGGTTTTGATAGCGGCCGTTATTATTGGAGTGCCGATGGGGTATATGTGTTATAAGCACAAGGTTTTTGATGCGGTAACGCTGATTGGCCTCAGCGTTACCGAGGTTTTGCCAATGCTGGCGTTGTTCGCTATAATCCGTATGCCGTACATATTTTTGCGCGAGCATGTGCCGCTTTTAAAAGAGATGGGGCTTGGCGGCTATGGCGCGGCTCCCGCGTTCACGGCGCTTTTACTGTACGCTCTTTATCTGATTATACACAACGCTAGGGCCGCTTTCAGCACAGTAGACTATACGCTGATAGAAAATGCCCGCGCGATGGGTATGACACCTCGGGATGTTATAATGCGGGTGGAGATTCCTATCGCGTTGCCGGTAATCTTGTCCGGCATCCGTATCACAATGATCAGCGCTATTGTTGGGGCGACCCTCGCCAGCTATATAGGCGCTGGCGGCCTTGGCACTTATATTGTAAATGGTATCAATTCCCTTTCGATTGATTTGCAGTTATTGGGCGTTATTCCGATTTTCTTTTTAACGGTAATAGCGGACGCCGTTATCCGATTGCTCGCATATTTTTTGTTGCCTATGCCGGGAAGGTGGAAGATATCGCATGATTTCTTTGAAAAATATTTCTAAATATTACGGCGATACACACGCCTTGGAAAATCTCTCCCTGGAAGTGGCGGAGGGTGAAATATGTGTTTTGCTCGGAAAAAGCGGTTGTGGGAAATCTACTACTTTACGGCTGATAAATAAAATTATCCCCGCGACGACTGGAGAGATAGTCATCGGAGGGAAGCCTATCGACAGCTATCCTGTGGAAAAACTTAGAAGCGGCATAGGGTATGTAGTACAGAGTATCGGGCTTTTCCCTCATATGAACGTTGAAAAAAACATCTCCATTGTTCCCAATTTACTGAAATGGGACAAACGGAAGATCAAGGCCCGCATTCAGGAACTGCTTGATTTAGTTGGGTT
>JAISDE010000211.1 GCA_031265035.1 Peptococcaceae bacterium
CATAACGCCTGTCTTGGCGGTACCGCCCGACAACCGGCCGGCCATAGAATAGGTGGCGTCGATAAAAAACTTGCCGCCGCCGGTAGCGTTGAGCACGCCGCCGAAAACCACAAACAAAACGATCAGTGAGGCCGACACACCCAGCGGCACCCCAAATATCCCTTCCGCCGTCGAGGAGAAAAAGGAGATGATTCTGGTTAAGCTGTAACCCCGATGGGCCAGAATACCGGGCAGATATTTGCCAAAGTAACAATACAGCACCATTAGCGCGGCGATACCGGCCAAAGCGTTGCCAGCGGTTCGCCGGGTACCCTCCAGCACCATCAGGATCAGGATGGCGCCAAATACCAAATCCCACAGGCCGGGGTCGCCGACCCGCATAGTTTGCCGGGGCCAGGTAAAGAACAGGTAAAGGCAGGCGGCAAAAGTCAGGCAGCCCAAAGCTACGTCATACCAAGGCACTTTTTTCGGCGCCTTGACAGACGCCCCATAGAGGAAAAACGCTGGTACCAGCATAAAAAGTAAGTGTAACGAGCGTTGGGACATAGTGGACAAAAGACCGAAGCCGCCGGTATAAATGTGAAACAGCGAGCCGAGGATCATCAGGAGGCCGATGGCCTTGCCGATTATGCCCCCGGGCGCGCGCCGGTTACTCGCGGATTTGGCTTCTTCCCTTTCCTCCTTTTTCTCCTTTTCTTCCCCCGCCGCTGTTTCTTCGCGCTTAATCCTTTCTTCCTTTGTCAAGCTGGTCACCCCCTCACCCCCTCAAACGGCGCCGGCCGCGCCGGCCTCTTTAAAATAGCGCATAGCGCCGGGATGCATAGGGATCATCTCGTTGACCGCCGTAGCTAAAGAAATTGAGGCGGCGGAGGGATGCACGGCATAGATTTCTGTCAGATTCTCAAATATGGCCCTGGTCATCTGATAGACCAATTCCTCATCCACATTAGCGTTAATAATGACCACATTGCTGCTGCCGATGGTGTGTATGTCATTGTCGGTCCCATAGATATCCGCCGGCAAATCAACCTCATTGTAATACGGGTATTCCGCCAAAAAAGCTTCCCGATCGGCCGCGTCTAATTCCAACAGCCGAAAATTGACGCCGGAGCCCTGGATATTCTTGATAGCGGGCGCGGGATGAGGCGCCTGCACCAAAGCCGCTTCCACATGGCCGTCAATGACAGCCTGCACACCCTCGTCATAAGACATATAGCTGGGTCTAATGTCCGCCATGGTAAAATTGTAGATACCGAACAAATCCGGCAAAAGGCTGAGACCGCCGCCGCCCTGCGGCCCCACCGCCACTTTGCGTCCGACCAGGTCGGAATAGGTCAGGATATTGGAATCCGCCTTGACCACTATATGAATTGTCCCCGGCGCCACGCCGCCGAACATCATGCGCACATCGGGATAAGCCTTCTCACTGAAGATGCCGCTGCCGTGGTAAGCGGCATAGGCTAAATTGGCGTTGGTTATGCCAATATCCGAATCCCTGGTACCTACAAGCTTGGGGTTTTCGGTGGCGCCGCCGGTAACCTCCACCGTTGTGTCAATATTGCCGATATTGGCGGCAAATACTTCCGCCATTCCTACGCCGATGGGATAATAGGAGCCGCCCAGGCTGGCGGTGGCGATGGAGATATACTGGGTCTTCTCCGACGCCGCCGAGCCTTGGCTTTGCTGGCTGCCGCCAGAACCCGCGGAACCACCAGAACCGGTAGCGCCCCCGGCGCCCCCCGCGCCCCCGACGCCGCTGTCGCCGCAGGCGCCAACCAAAAACAAGAGGAAAAGAAACATCAAAGTGTTAGAGATACTACATAAAATACTTTTTTTCAACATGATCCGCTCCTTTCGACCTTCGTCTATTTCTGCCCCGCCGCGCTGTTCCCCGCCCAAGCCCCTCAGATATCATCAGATCCTCTCAGATCCTCTTTCAGAGGCCATCAGATACCACAGCCAGCGCGGCGTTAATGATCCTCTGGTAGCCTGTGCAACGGCAAAGATTGCCCGCCAGCGCGCGCTTAATATCTTCCTTAGTTGGCCGGCGATTCTCCCTCAATAACGCCGCCAGCGTCAAAATCATCCCCGAGGTGCAAAAACCGCATTGTACCGCCCCTTTCTCAATAAACGCCACTTGCAGCGCCCTGATTAGGCGATCGCGCTCAGCCCCCTCCAGTGTTAAGACAGACTTGCCGTGGGCTTCCACCGCCATCACAATACAAGACGGCGTCGCCCTGCCATCCAGCAATACCGTGCAGGCGCCGCAATCCCCGGCGCCGCAGCCCAGCTTAACGCTTTTTAGGTTCAGACATTCCCGGAGAAAATCCGCCAAACGCAAATCCACCGGCAAAGTATAAGTATAGGGTATCTCGTTTACCGTAATCGTGACCCGGCGCTTAGTCGCCGCCTTTTCCCCCCACAAACTGGCTTCCGGCATCCTCTGTCTCCTCCCTAGTAGTGTGTGCCAGCTTTTATTTGACGCGCGCTACTTTCTTGTCGTCCTGACTGGTCAGGCGTTCCGCCGCCAGCGTCAATGCCCTTTCCGTCAAAACCGGTATCAGGGAGAGCCGATATTCCCGGGAGGCTCGGCCCGAGCCGCGGGGATCGCTCACCTCTGCCGCCAGCTCGCCGGCCCGTCGAAATATTGCCATTGACGGCTTTTGCCCCACTAAAGCCGCTTCCGCCCCCACAGGGCGCAGCGGCGTCGCCCCGGCGCCGCCCAAGGCGACGCGGGCGTCGGCGATGACGCCCTTAACTGTCTTCAGGCTTACGGCCGCGTTAACGATGGCGATATCCATCGCCCGGCGCGGCCCTTGTTTCAGGAAAGCTGAGGACCAGCCCACCCGCCGGGGCAGCCAGACGCGGCAAATCACTTCTTGAGGCCCAAGACAGGTCTTGCCGGCGCCCCGCCAAAAATCCGTCACCGCTACCCGGCGGCCAGAACCGTCAGGCCGCCAGAGCTCCAGGACGGCGTCCAGCGCGATCAGGGCCGCCGCCATATCCGCCGTCGGCGCGCCATTACCCAAATTACCACCCAATGTAGCCCGGTTGCGCACCTGATAGGAACCCAAGGCGCTGGCCGCCTCCCGCAGCGCTTGGCCTTCGCGCCCCAGCGCGGGCAAACTCTCCAGGCTATGAATAGGCAGTAAAGCGCCCAGCCCCGTCTCGTCTTCCCGTTCCCTTACGCCGGACAACTCCGGCAATTGTTTCAGATCAATCACCAGGTTGGCTTGTTTTTTACCGGAACGCAAGTCAACCCACAAATCTGTGCCGCCGGCCAAAAACAGCGGCGTCCTTTCGCCTCCCGCCTCGCTTCTCAGTATAGCCGCCAACTCCTCTAAAGAACCCGGCGCCTCATACCCAAAGCTGTCTCCCTGGCAGGCGGCTGGCCCTACCGTCTGGCTCATACTTCCTCGCCCGCCTCCTGCCAGATTTTTTTCATAGTCTCCGGTTTCAGCGGCGCTCGCCACACCGGCCGCCCTGTAGCCAGGTACACGGCATTGGCCACCGCCGGCGCCGCCGGCGCCACCGGCGCTTCCCCCAGGCCCTTCGCCCCATAAGGCCCCAAGGGATGGGCCACCTCCACCAAAAGCGCTTCCACCTCCGGCGCGTCCATTGCTGTCGGGATTTTGTAGTCATGCAAATTGCCATTGCGCAGCCGGCCTTTTTCGTCAAAGCGCAATTCCTCCATCAGGCCAATCCCCAAGCCCATAGATACAGCCCCCTCAATCTGCTGCTGGCAATTCACAGGATTGATAGCTTTGCCTACATCGCTGGCCGCGTAAACCTTCAGCGCCTTGATCTGCCCTGTCCTGGTGTCCGCCTCGATTTCCGCTATTTGCGCCGCGTACATCCAGAAGCTGGTGGGGTTGGCGCCCTGGCCTGTCTCCAAGTCAAGCCCCGTTCCCCCCGGCATTTGGGAATAGCCTCTGCCGATCACGTCAATCCCGCCGATCACAGCTTTTTTGAGCAAGGCGCCGTGGCTAACCCCCTCGCCGGTTTTCGGGTTGACCACCTTGCCGTCCCGGCTATAGACTTCTTCCGGCGCGCAGCCAAATACTTTCGCCCCATGATCCTGAATCTGCCGCCAGGCGTCCCGGGCCGCCGCTCGCACCGCGGTGCCGGCGTGGAAAGTGCCCCGACTGGCGCTGGTGGTTCTGTCATAAGGCGTCATAAAGGTATCCGCGCGCTGAACTCTCACCCGGCCCAGCGGCACCCCAATTTCCTCCACCACCATTTGGGCGAAAATGGTCGACGAGCCTTGCCCCATATCCACATTGCTGACATTGATCTCCACCGAGCCTTCTTCCATAATCCGTACCGTGGCCGCGGAACCGTAATGCCGCATGGAGCCTTTCCAGGAACAAGCCAGCCCCAGGCCGCGAAAACGACCGTCACCCAAATCCACTGGCCGCGGCGGTTTTCCCGCCACCCACCCGGCGGCCGCGGCGGCTTTTTCCAGGCAAGCCTTCATCCCCACCGACCGCAGCACCTCACCGGTATGACTGCTGTCGCCGTTTCGCACCACATTTCTCAGCCGAAATTCCAGAGGATCCATGCCCAGCTTCCTGGCCAAATGATCTGTATGGCACTCATATGCCCAGGTCAGGTGCGGTATCCCATAGCCCCGGAAAGCTGTGGCTACCGGCAGGTTGGTATATACCGAATAGGCGTCAACGCTGACATTGGGGATCCGATAAGGGCCGGCGGCCGTAAAGCCGGAATTTCTGGCCACCAGGGGGCCGCAGTCGGCGTAAGCCCCGGTATCCCAATAGGTGGTCATTTGTCGGGCGGTGATCACCCCGTCCCTGGTAACGCCTGTTTTGATCTTGATTTTGCAGCCGTGGTTAGTGACGCGGCAAAAATCCTCCTCCCGATCCAGCAGCAACCGAACCGGCCGGTGGTTTGTCTTTCTGGCCAACGCTACCACCAGAGGTTCCAGGCTAGGGTAGATTTTCGACCCGAATCCGCCGCCCAGCGCGGGTATGGATACCCTGACCTGATTCCAGGTCAGGCCAAACAAGGCGGCGATGCTGCGCTGCATGACATAGGGAGACTGATTTCCTGTCCAAATATGCAGGATGCCCTCCCGCTCCATTTGCGCGATCACCCCATAGGGCTCCAGACAGGCGTGATGGTTTCTGGGCACCTCATAGCTTTCTTCCAGCGTCAAATCCGCCAAAGCGAGGCCTTTCTCCATATCGCCTTTACGTAATCGGAATTGACTGCAAATATTAGTGCCGGCTATAGCGTTAACAATAGGTTCTTTCTCATAGGTCATAAGGTCTTCGTGCAGCAGCGGCGCCGTCGGATCCGCCGCCTCCTCCGGGTCAAAAACCGCCGCCGTTTCCTCGTAATCCACCAGGATCCGGTTAAGCGCCATTAAAGCCGCCTCTTTGCCCCGCGCCGCCACCGCCGCTACCGGCTCGCCCACATAGCGAACCCTTTCCCGAGCCAGTACCGGCCGATCCTGAATGGTGGTACCATAAAATCCCGGCACGTCCGCGCCGGTGATCACCGCCGCCACACCCGGCACCGCCAGCGCCGCCCCGCAGTCGATACCGCGGATACGAGCGCTGGCGTAGGGGCTGGGCAGAATCGCCGCCTCCAAAAGCCCGGCAAAATCCATATCCTGAATATATTCCGCCTTACCGTCGGTCTTGATTTTGCCGTCGATCCGATAAGGGCTGGCGCCTACGCCAGCGCGTTGATTGTCCGTCATTCCGCTCACCTCTGGTAGTCTTCGCTCAATATCGCTCAACATTTTTCAACACAACTCAACACAACTCAACACAGCCCAACACAACATCTTTAACAAGAATGGTTAAAAGCGCCCCGCGCCGCTTGAGCCTTGATCGCCCGTTTGATAATGTCCGCCACGCTCTTGCTGTCCAAAGAACGCGGCACCACCGTCATAAGTTTTTTGATATTCTCATCTTTGATGTACGGGGCGATTTCCTCAGGCACGATATAACAATCGGCCTTCATCTCCACCGCTGTTTCCAGCGTGCCTGTGCTGAAACGGAAATCCCTCACCCCCACGCTGATCAGTTGCCCTAACAGATCCGCGGCGTCCCAAATATGCCCGGCGATGATACCCAGATGGCTGCCTTCCGGCAATCGCAGCACCCGCTTGATTCCCTGAGGCAAGGGAAACAAAGACACAGAAATGATCCGGTCGGTCGCCACCGTTTTGTTCAGTTCCCTAAATACAATACCCACCGTGTATACAACGTAAAGATCAAATTCCCTGTTTAGAGCCTGGCTGACGGTGCAAACTTCCACCGCCGCCAGGTCTTTGAGGATTCCTCCGACATAACGGTGCAGCATCTCGCATATTTCCGGCCGGATACTCACTACCGCCACGGAGAGCTTCTTTGGCGACGCCACTCCTTTCCCCCTTCCTCTTTTAGCCCCTCAACGCCAATAAAAAACCCATAAAAAAATAGGGAGCCTGAACAAACAGGTCCCTATCTAACCATATTGCCTATATAATTTGACAGAAGTTTGAGAATTCCTGCAACTCAGGGAAAAAATTATCGGCTGATAATTCCGAATCGGGTAATTCCGAATCGCGTAATTCCGAATTGGCGGCGGGCAATTCCCGTTTTTTCCTCTTATATCCTCTTATATAATACTGGTTTTCCTCACTCGGTCGGCCAGGCGCTGATAGCCGTCCGCGCCGTAAAAAAGGCATTTTTTTACCCGGCTGATCGTGGCCGTGCTGACGCCGGTTTCCGCGATAATATCCGCGTAGGTGCGCTGCTCGGACAGCATTTTTACCACCTTCCAGCGCTGGGACATCGCCTTGAGCTCGCCTACCGTGCAGAGATCCTCAAAAAAACGGTAGCAATCCTCCTGATCATCCAGAGCCAGGATCGCGTGGAACAATTCATCCACCAAAGGCGTCTGCAACTTGGAGCGATAAATCATTCCGTTCCCTCCTGTCTGACGATAAATCCCGCCGCCAAAACCTCCGCCGCCTCCGCCGCCTCCGACTCCGTGACCAATAGCTCTACCGGGCCGGAATGCCCGAGTTGGGGTACACTGAGCGGGCGCTTCATGACCAAAATACCTTCCATCTCCAGCAGCGCTTTATACTGATCCGCCGCTACCTGATTGGGCGCTATATAGATGACCGTCCACATGCTCCGCCTCCTTTCCCCGCCAACCTTCAGGATAGGATATAGTGAGATTAAAAGCTGTCTCCCCGCTCTGGCCCGCCCTCGGCCCATTTTTCCTTTAAGGCGCTTTCCACCGCCGGCGTCACCAGCCCCGTCACCTGACCCCCGCTGCTGGAAATCTGCTTAATCATAGTGGAGCTCAAAAAAGAATATTTCGAGTGAGCCATTAAAAATATCGTTTCCATATCATCCGCCAAGTGTTTGTTGATGGCGGCCACCTGCATCTCATACTCATAATCGGAGACCGCCCGCAACCCCCGGATAATAGCGACGGCGCCATTCTGCCGGGCAAAATCCACTGTCAGGCCATCAAACAGCGTTACCCGGCAATTCGGCAAAGGCCTGATAGCGTCTTCCAGCAGGCTCAGCCTTTCTTGCAGGGAAAAAAGGGCCGATTTATAATTTTGATTCGCCAGGCCGATGATCACCTGATCAAACAGCCGGCCGGCCCGTTTCGCTATGTGGATATGCCCGTTGGTCACAGGGTCAAAGCTGCCGGGATAAACCGCTATCCGCATGGTGTGATATCCTCCCTCCGCTGCCTCATACTAAATCTCCCCCCCCAGACTCATTCTTTACCTAATTCTTTACCCGGCCGAATTATCCTGCCGTCGGCCAAAGAATTACCGGCGCCGCCCGCTCTACTTCAGCACCACCTTTTCAGCGCCCAAAAGCGCTGCCAATTCCGCCAGCAGGCTTTCGCTGCCGTCCGCCCAAAAGGTCGCCGCCGCCGGATTATCCGGATCTGTGCGCTTTTGCTTTTGATAATAGAAATAAACAGGAATTTTGCCGGGGTAATTGGTCAGCCGGCCCTCAACCCGCGCCCGCAGGCCCTCGACCGCCGGATCCTGCAGATCTACCAGATTCAGCCAAAGCCGCCGGCTTTCCGGCTCGGGGCGGCGGGCGGCGGCGGCGCTGACCCCCGCGCCCTGCCGTGTCCGCTGCCGCTCCAAAAGGTCTACATCCATAGTCACCCAAGGCGGCAGTCGGCCAGCGGTCGCCCCGCCCCCGACGGCGGGCTGCCCGGCCCCAGCGCCAACGCCGTTCCCAGCGCCAGCTACGCTCCCGGCACCCATTCCGTTCCCAGCGCCAACTCCGCTACCAACGCCCATGCCGGCGCCAGCACCGGCCCCAGCGCCAGCACCGCCTCCGGCGCCAGCTACAGCACCGCCCCCGGCCCCAGCGCCAGCTCCGGCCCCCGCTCCGGGCCTCGCCCCATCGCCGGCGCCGCCCAGCGCCTCGCCGTCCGCCGCCATTGTGTCGCCCAGCACCTCCAGCTTCTCCAAAAACAGCTTGGGCTGCTCCTCCTGCCCCTGATAGCGACCCCTGATCACCACCGCCAAATCATTGCTCAAACGGGGCGCCAACTCCTCAAACAGCTTGGGGAAAACCAGCGTCTCCACGCTGCCGGTCAGATCCTCCAGCCGAAAACTGGCCATCATCTGCCCCCGTTTTGTCACCGTCCGGCGCAACTGAGTGATTACCCCGCCCAAGATCACGGGAAAATCCTCCTCCTCCCCCAAGCTGTCGATTTGGTGGCTGACCCTCGCCGTCAGCCGCTCCACATAAGGCGTCAGCGGATGGCCGGACAAGTACAGGCCCATTACCTCCTTCTCCTTCGTCAGCACCAGGCTAGCGTCTATTTCCTCTTTTTCCGGCAGGCGGATCCCGTCCGTTTGTGGCTTGATTTGCGGCGCCAGATCAAACAGGGAGATTTGCCTGTCGTCCCCGTCCTTTTGCCAGGCCGCCGCTCTGTCCACCGCCGTCGGCAGGATCGCCAGCAGCTGGGCTCGGTTGCCGGGCACAGAGGCGAAGGCCCCGGCCCAAATCAGGTTTTCCATCGCCCGGCGATTGAGGTGCCGCATTTCCACCCGGCGGCAAAAGCTCTCCAGGCTGGCGTACCGACCATTTTCCCGCTCCGTCAAAATAGCCTGAATCGCCGGCGCCCCCACCTGCTTGATAGCGCCCAGCCCAAAGCGGATGCCGCCGCCGCTGACGCTAAAGCTGGCCTGGCTCTCATTGACATCCGGCCCCAGAATGGCGATGCCCCGCAGCTGGCACTCATTGATATAAAAAGGCACCCGATTTTTGCTGTCCATAACGCTGGAAAGCAGGGCCGCCATAAACTCCACCGGGTAATGGGCCTTCAGCCAAGCCGTCTGATAGGCCACCAGGGCGTAAGCCGCCGAATGGCTTTTGTTGAAGCCATAGCCGGAGAAATACTCCATCAACTCAAAGATCTTGCCGGCGACCTCCGCCGGCACCCCGCGGCGCTCCGCCCCCGCCACAAAGGTCTGGCGGTAAGCTGCCAGTACCTCCGGCTTTTTTTTGCCCATGGCCCGCCGCAGCTGATCCGCCTCTCCCAAGCTTAAACCGCCCATATCGCCGGCGATTCGCATCACCTGCTCCTGATACAAAATCACGCCGTAGGTAGTATCCAGCGCCGGCTCCAGCATCGGATGCAAATAAGCGTTGGGCACCTTGCCGTGACGGCGGGCGATAAAATCCTCCACCATGCCGCTGCCCAACGGGCCCGGCCGATACAAGGCGACCAGGGCGATAATATCGTCAAACCGATCCGGCTTCAGTTCCCGGATGAGCTGCCGCAGCCCGTCGCTTTCCAGCTGGAATACCCCGATGGTATCGCCGGCGGACAGCAAGCGATAAGTCGCCGGATCGTCCAGGGGCAACCGATCCACATCCACCTCAATCCCCTGCCCCTGCTTGATCAATTCCACCGCCTGCCCGATCACCGTCAGGGTGCGCAGCCCCAGCAGATCCATTTTCAGCAGCCCGATAGACTCCACCGTATCCTTCTCAAACTGGGTACAAGGCAAGCCGTCGGCGGATTTTTGCAAAGGCAAATAGGCCTCCAGCGGCCGGCCGGTAATCACCAGGCCGGCGGCGTGCACGCCGCTGTGCCGGGGCATCCCCTCCAGGGCCCTGGCCATTTTGATCAGCTCCGCCACCTGCTCATCCGTCTCCGTCAGCTGCCGCAGCTCCTTGGAGAGGCTGAGGGCCCGCTCCAGCGTAATATTTAATTCCCAAGGCACCAGCTTGGCCGTCTTGTCCACCAACGCCAGCGGCAAGCCCATCGCCCGGCCGGCGTCCCGGATCGCCGCCTTGGCCGCCATGGTGCCGAAGGTCACGATCTGGCTGACCTTATCCCGGCCATAGCGCTCAATCACATATTGGATCACCTCGCCCCGGCGCAGATAGCAAACGTCGATATCAATATCCGGCATACTGATCCGCTCCGGGTTTAGGAAGCGCTCAAACAGCAGATCATAAGCCAGCGGATCGATATTGGTGATCCCCAGGCTGTAAGCCACAATGCTGCCCGCCGCCGAGCCCCGGCCCGGCCCCACGTAAATGCCTTGCTCCCTGGCGTAGCGGATGAAATCCCACACGATGAGAAAATAACCGGGAAAACCCATTTTCTCAATCACTCTCAGCTCGTACTCCAGCCGCTCCGCCGGGCTTTGGCCCTGGCTGCCGCCGCTGCCGGCGCCAGCGCCCCGGCTCTCGTCGCCCCCGGCAACTTCGCCCTTGTCAGCCCCGCTCCCCTCTGCTCCGCTCCCGGCGCCCTGACTGCCGCCGCCCCCGCCGGCGGCCCCGGCGGCGACCCGGCTCTCGTCCCTACCCCCACCGGCCCCGGTCAGCCGCTTTTTGCCCGTCTGCCCGGGATAACGGGCCTCCAGGCCAGCCCAACACAGCTTCCGCAGATAAGCCGCCTCATCCCCCTCCCCGACGGGCAAAGGATAAGGCGGCAGGTGATTGACGCCAAACGTCATCTCTACCTGACAGCGCCGGGCAATCTCCATCGTATTGGCCAGGGCGCCCGGATAACCGCCAAACAGCAGCGCCATCTCCCGGGGGCTTTTCAGGTAAAACTCCTGGGTCTCAAACTGCATCCGATCCGCGTCCGCCAAGGTCTTGCCGGTCTGGATACAAAGCAGCACATCCTGCACATAGGCGTCCTCCCGCCGAATATAGTGCAGATCATTGGTCGCCACCAGCGGGATACCCGTCGCCTCATGGATCCGCAGCAGACCCTCATTGATCAGCGGCTGCTTTTCCAGGCCGTGATCCTGCAATTCCAGATAGAAATTGCCCCGGCCAAAGATTTGCTCATACTCCAGCGCGGCAGCGGTGGCCCCGGCTGTGTCCCCCGCCATCAAAAGCCCGGGGATTTGGCCGGCCAGGCAGGCGGAAAGGGCGATCAGCCCGCCGGCGTTGTCCCGCAGCAACTCTTTGTCGACCCGCGGTTTATAATAAAACCCCTCCAGCCAGCCCCGGGATACCAGTTTGAGCAGGTTGTCGTAACCCTGTTGATTTTCCGCCAGCAAAACCAGGTGGTAAGGCTTGTCGTCCTGCCCCGCCACCTTATCGAAACGGCTCCGGGGCGCCACATAGATCTCGCAGCCGATAATCGGGTGAATACCCGCCGCCCGCGCCGCCCGGTAAAATTCCACCACGCCGTACATCACGCCGTGATCCGTGATCGCCAGCGCCTCCATGCCCAAGGCTTTGGCCTGCTCGATCAGCGCCGGGATCTTGCAGGCCCCGTCCAGCAGGCTATAACAGGTGTGCGTATGCAAATGCGTGAAGCTGGGTTCATTGCTCATCCCGTCGCTCATGTTAATGCTTCTCCTGGCTGAGGCTTCGTTGATACCTTACAGCGGATCAAACAGATCCGGCTGATAATACACCGTTTTGCTGTCTTCCCTCACCCCGCGAAACGCCTCCAGCAATTTGGAATATTTCAGCGAAAAATTAAAAGATATGGCGATTTCCGGCTTTTGGAGATCATAGGCCCGCAAAATCACTTTATCAGCGTAAAACATATACTGGTAATCCGCGTCCCGCCAGGTAATGCTGAAATTGCCCACATTCAGCGTCACATGCCCCCACTCGTTGACGGAAAACCCCAGATAAGCGCCGTTGGCGTAGTGGCACTGGCCGCAGCGGACGCTGAGGCTGCGATCCGGCTGATCCAAAAAAGTGGAGAAGTGCTCTAAAATCAGCCGGCAGGGCAAGCTCAATTCCTCCAGCAGCCGGCGTTCCGAGGCCACCGCCCGCTCCAATTGCCTGAAACGGAGACGCTGAGACTGAAACTCCGGCTCCCCGTCCTTGGCCAGATAAGTCGCCGCGGCCTGGTGGATCGCCCTGGCGATATCCTCCCAAGCGGCAATATAGCGCTCATCCCGTTGTTCCTGCTCGCCCGACGTTTTTTTATCGGCCGTCATCATCCCTCACCGCCCCTCTTTGTCACGCCCCGCGCCGCCCTTCGTTTTACGCGGCATTTTTACTACTTTTTACTACGATCTTCATTTTACACACATACTTTTCATTTGCCCTTGACTATTATACTTATCATCGCTATAATAATTTCGTGCCTGGCGGATTTGAGGATCCGCGGGCCAGCGGGATGTAGCGCAGTTTGGTAGCGCGCCTCGTTCGGGACGAGGAGGCCGCAGGTTCAAATCCTGTCATCCCGACCATGCCGGGTGTTTTTACATCATCTTCGATGAGTAAAAGCGCCCGGCGCCTTTTTTGGGGCCAAATAGCCTGGGGACTTGGGAACGGCCCGGCCCGTCAGCTTTGATTATACCAGCTTTGGCTGCCGCTGTCACCCGGTGATTCCGGGAGAATTATCCGCGTTCGCGCTATTTCTAATGGGCTGGCCAGCCGCTACAGCGCCGGTTACGGCGCTATTTTCCCCGCCTCTCGCTACAATCAGGTATATAGCGCCGGCTTGTTTTTGAATCTGCTGGCCTGATATTGAAAAAAACCCGGGATAATAAAGCAGCGAAGAAAAATACGCCGTGAAAAACCGGCGTATTTTTCTTCGCTGCTTTATTATCCTTAATTAATTGTTGTCAGCCCAGGCCGATCAACCCAAATTGCCGATGACGCCCTGAACCAGCCACTCCATGTTCCAGATCTCATCATCCGTCATGTCTGTGGCCCCGACCTCACCGTTTTGATTCAAAACATCGCCGCCGAAAATGTTGTAGCCGCCCAGGATCTCCTGCCGGGCCGTCTCGACCAGTTCCCGGGCCTCGGGCGGGCAAAGATCGGTCAGTGGGTCAATATCCACCCAACCGCTGTCCAGCCCTTCCCAATAAGCGTTGGGCGCCCAAGTCCCGTCTATGATGCTCTGCACATTATCGGTGTAGAATTTGGCCCAGTTGAATATCGCCGCCGTCAGATAAGCGTTGGGCGCCACATTGGGCGTAGGCACATTGTAGCCGATCGCGAACGCGCCGGCGTCCTGAGCCGCCAACTGGGGCGTGGTTGAGTCATGATGCTGGGCAATAACATCGCAGCCCTTGTTCAGCAGCTCAATCGCGCTTTGTTTGGCCGTAGCCACATCGACCCAACTGTTGACCAGCATGATCTCCACTGTGGCTTCAGGATTGACGGAACGCACGCCCAGGGTAAAAGCGTTGCAGCCCCGGATACACTCGGCGTAAGGCATCGCCATTACATAACCGATTTTATTGCTCTGGGTCTTCAAGCCGGCCACAATGCCGGTCAGATAACGGGCCTGCTCGATTTTCCCCATATAATTGCACATATTGTCCGTCGTCTTATATCCTGTGGCGTGGCCGAAATAAACATTGGGATACTCGTTGGCCACAGCCTCCGTCCAGTCCATATGCCCGAAGCTGGTGGTGTAAATCACATTGCATCCCAGATCCAGCAATTCCCGGATAGCCGTCTCGCACTCGGAGCTTTCCGGCACGTTTTCCTTGTACTGGCACTTGATACCCATGGCTTCCAGCGCCAGCCTGCCCTGATCGTGGCCCTCATTGTAACCGCCGTCCTTGATATCGCCAATGTAAACAAATCCTACCATCAAGTCCTCTTTGGCTATAGGCTGCAAAGCGCCGCCGCTTGCGGTCGCGTTGTCGCCGCCGGTAGTCCCGCCACCTGACGTCGAGCCGCCGCAAGCCCCCAAGAAAACCGCGGAAACCAGTAGCATCGCGCAAAGCGATAACGCCAAACCTTTTTTACCCATAAATTATGCCTCCCTCAATCTAGTGATAAATTATCCTTTCCGCCAACAGAAATTCCCGAAGCCCGACAAGCTCATTCCCCACTGCTACCGTTGGAAATAATAACCTCATCGGCCTTCGTGGCTATATTATATAATTGTTTACCGAAAAAAGCAATCCATTTGTGAATAATTTGTAAACAAGCTGCAAACTGCAAGTTTAATTGCCCACCAATATCTTAATACCATCTTAATGCCGGTTTTATGGGCCTGGCTGAATTTATGCTTGCCACTAAACCGCGGCTATAGTAAAATGGCATTATTAAGCGCAGAGAAACGCGAGTAGCAAGAGTAGCGGGCGAAAAAGGTTGTCACCCGCTATTGCCCGGATATGTCCCAATAATGACGGCGGCTTCGCGCCCGCCGTTTTGCTGTACTTTCGTCCGCGTTCGTCTTTTAGCATAGGATTTCGAAAAGGTAAGGGTAAAGGAGTTGCCGATGAACGGGAAAACATGGAATATACTGGGTAATTATTTGCGCGGTAGACTCCGTTGCGCCGAATTTGCCCTGACAAATGCCTGTATAGCTAAATGCACATTCTGCAATATTTGGAAGCAACAGCCGAAAATATTTGTGGATCGGGAAAAAACCCTTAACGCCATCGACCGGCTGGCCGACTTTGGCGTTTCCCATGTGACGCTGACGGGCGGCGAGCCGCTCCTGCACCCGCGGATCATTGATTTTGTCGCCCGCGCGACAAAACGCCGGCTGAACAACGCCGTGCTTGTGGCCGCCCCCCAATTGCTGCTGCGCGGGGAGATGCCCCGCCGCCTGGAGGACGCCGGCTGCGATCTGATCAGCGTCTCCTTTGACTCCGGCGACCCGGCCACAATGGCCGCCTCCCGCCAGATCCCGAATATTATGGCCGAAATGGCGAGGGCTATAGCCGCCGTCAAACAAACTTGCCTGAAAACTATGGCCTCGGTATTGATTTGGAACGAGAATCACGATAAACTGGAAGATGTTTGCCGCGAGGCGGAGGAAATGGGCTTTGATTTTATTTCCCTCAACTATCCGACTTTCTCACAGTCAGACGTGTATGAGCTGGGCGGCGAGGGCATCAACCTGTCCCGGGAGAAAGTCGTCGCGGCGATGGAGGACGCTATTCGGCTCATCCAAGCGAAAAAATACCCCATCATCAATTCCCCTCTTTCCCTGCGCAATATTATCAATTACCTTAAAAATCCCGCCACTGCCCAATATCCCTGTTTTGGCGGCACGCGGGTATTGTTCGTGGATTGGTTTTTCGATGTGCATCCCTGTATGCAATTGCCGCAGGTTTTGGGCAGCATCCTGACCATGAGGGAGAGCGAGCTGGCCAGGCCGGCCTGCAACGCTTGCAATATGAGTTGGTACCGGGATTTCAGCATGTTGCATGGCGGGCTGCGGGCGATCCCCGCGCTTTGCGAGGCCCTGGGCGGCAACCGGGGCCTGATTGGGGCGGGCGGTAAGGCGGCGGGCCGGCGGCGAGGCTAAACCGGGGCAGCGAGGCTGACGGCAGGGCTGACGGCAGGGCTGACAGCAGGGCTGACAGCAAGGTGGCGGCAATAATTTACGGCTGTATAAAGCGATACAAAAAGGAGAACTCTGTTGAACATTGGTCTGGACATCGGTTCCACCACTATCAAGTGTGTAGCGCTGGACGATCGGGGGAAAATGGTGTATCATTCTTACCAGCGGCATTATTCCCAGATCACGGAAAGCGCGGCGAGGCTGCTACGGCAGTTGACGGCGGCGTTTCCGGCCAGCCGGCGGGCCAAGCTGGCGATTTCCGGCTCCGCCGGCATGGGCTTGGCGGAAAGCTGCCAAATCCCCTTTGTGCAAGAGGTTTTCGGTACCCGGATCGCGGCGAATCGTCTGCTGCCGGCCACCGACGTGATCATTGAGCTGGGCGGGGAGGACGCCAAGATCCTTTTTCTGACCGGCGGCCTGGAGGTTCGGATGAACGGCTCCTGCGCCGGCGGCACCGGCGCTTTTATGGATCAAATGGCGACGCTGCTGGAAATCAGCCTGGCCGAGCTGGATCAGCTGGCGGCGGCGGCGGAGAAGACTTACACCATCGCTTCCCGTTGCGGCGTTTTCGCCAAATCCGATATTCAGCCGCTGCTGAATCAGGGCGCGCGCAAAGAGGATGTGGCGGCCAGCATTTTCGCGGCGGTGGTCAGCCAAACCATCGCCGGGCTGGCCCAGGGCCGGCCGATCAAGGGAAAGGTTGTTTATCTGGGCGGCCCTTTGACCTTTTTGCCTCAGCTGCGGGCCAGCTTCGACAAGAGTTTGGGCGGCCAGGGTATTTGCCCGGAGCATTCCCTGTATTTTGTGGCTTTGGGCGCCGGCTATTCCGCTGAGGAAGACATCGATCTGCCGCCGGCTATTCAGCGGCTGGAGGCTTATGGCGCCGAGGAAAAATACGCTTTTATGCCGCCCTTATTTGAGGACGAGGAGGCCTATCGGCTGTTTCAGGCCCGGCATCAAAAGGCCGTGGTGCCCTTTCGGGAACCGGACGCGACGACGGAGAAG
Organism: Peptococcaceae bacterium; assembly: GCA_031265035.1. Taxonomy (GTDB): domain Bacteria; phylum Bacillota; class Peptococcia; order DRI-13; family UBA5745; genus JAISDE01. The sequence continues at coordinate 16,768 of JAISDE010000211.1, forward strand.
GTTTATCTGGGGATCGACGCCGGCTCCACGACGGTCAAAATGGTGCTGATCGATCAGGACGACCGGATAGCCCGCAGCGTCTATCAGGCCAACAATGGCAATCCCGTGCCGATGGTTCGCGATTTTCTGGCGGATTTTTACGCGGCCCACCCGACCGTGCCGATAGCGGGCAGCGCCGTGACCGGTTACGGGGAGGATATTATCCGGCAGGCTTTTCGGGTGGATTACGGGATCGTGGAGACCATAGCCCATTATACGGCGGCGGCCCGCTTCCTGCCGACGGTGGATTTTATTATCGATATCGGCGGGCAGGATATCAAGTGCTTTAAGATCAAAAATGGCGGTATTGATAATATTTTCCTGAATGAGGCCTGTTCCTCGGGCTGCGGCTCGTTTTTGCAGACTTTCGCCAATGCCCTGGGGCAGGATACGGAGGCCTTCGCCCGGTTGGGACTGTTTGGGCAGCGCCCGGTGGATCTGGGCTCCCGTTGCACGGTGTTTATGAATTCCCTGGTCAAGCAGGCCCAAAAGGACGGGGCGACCATTGAGAATATTTCCGCCGGCCTGTCCATCAGCGTGATCAAAAACGCTTTGTACAAGGTCATCCGGCCTACGGCGGCGGAACCTTTAGGGCGGCATATCGTCGCCCAGGGCGGCACGTTTTTGAATGACGGCGTGCTGCGGGCTTTTGAGCAGGAGCTGGGTACGGAAGTGATTCGGCCTAATATCGCCGGCCTAATGGGCGCTTACGGCGCGGCGCTGTACGCCAGGAAAAGGCGGGACGCCGCGACGGGGGCGGACGCAGGCGCCGACGCGGCTGGCGCCGGAGCCAGCGGCGCTGGCACAGGCGCTGGTGGCTCCGCGACAGGCACTACGGTAGGCACCGGCTCGGGCGCTGGCTCGGGCGCTGGCTCGGGCGCCGACGCGGCTGGCACCGCTATGGGGCTGTTGTCCGGGGAGGAATTAAAACGCTTTTCCCATGAGGTATCTTCCGTCAACTGTCAGCTGTGCGGCAACCACTGCCAACTGACCATCAACCGCTTTGACGGCGGCCGGCGTTATATCAGCGGCAACCGCTG
>JAISDE010000037.1 GCA_031265035.1 Peptococcaceae bacterium
GACTTCGCGCCCAACCGGGCCATCACCCGGGAGGAGCTGGCCTCCACCCTGTACCGGTACGCCCGCTATCTGGGCAGCGACCTGGTCGGGGCGACCGGGGCTGAGGCCGCGACCGGGGCTGAGGCCGGGACTGGAGCCGGAGCTGCGACCGGGTCTGAGACGGGCGGCGGGGCTGCCGGCGCTAGCGCCGGCTCTGCTACCAACCCCGCCGCCCCGGCGGTGGATCCCCTGGCGGGCTTCGCCGACCGGGCCGAGTTGTCCACTTGGGCGACAGAGGTCATTCGCTGGGCCGTGGAGACAGGGCTGCTGGCGGGCCGGGCAGGCAAGGACGGCGTCGTCCTGCTCGCGCCCAAGAGCGAGGTCACCCGGGCCGAGGCGGCGGTCATACTCCGCCGCCTCCTGGAGCGGCTGATCTGACCCGCGGCGGGTGATCCAAACCTGGTGACACACAAAGCGGGGCGGCTGGGGTAAAAACCCAACCGCCCCGCTATTTTATTCGCTTTAGGACTATTGAGTGGGGAGTGGTCAAGGGATCCCGCCGGGCGGCTCCGCCGTGAACGGAGGGATGACTTGAAATCAATTGAGATAATTGCTCAGGTAATTCAAGCCTTAACGGCGCTGGTGGTCTTAATCCTTGACGTTATCGACCGTTGGAGACGACGTAAGCGAAAAAAGGAAAAACCGCCAGAATAGGCGGCTTTTCCTCCTAGATAAATAAACTAGGCGGGGCCGCCGATCCAAAACGGCGGGATCCCCCACCGACCACATTATAACATCGCGAGGCAGCTCTGACAATAGGCAAAACGCCCCCGAAAAAAGAGAGCGCGCAAAAAAAGAGAAAATCGGTGAAGATGGGGAAAAAATGTGATAAAATGATAAGCGGGGCGGCGGCGCCGGCATGGCAAAATGCCCGCCTGTCCCGGAGGCGCTCGCTATGGCGGACAGAATCATGAATTTCATTAATATCCGGAATGCTGTCGATATTGTCATCGTATCTTATTTTTTCTACCGTATGATGATTATGATTCGGCAGACCAGGGCGATCCAGCTGCTCAAGGGCTTGTTGGTGCTCCTGTTTGTGGCGTTTATCAGCAATTTGCTGCGGCTGCAGACAGTCAGCTGGCTTTTGTCCCAACTCCAGACAGCGCTGATCGTGGCTTTGCCCGTCGTGTTTCAGCCGGAGTTGCGCAAGGCTTTGGAGCGTTTGGGCCAGGGCAGCTTTTTTGGGAATCAGGGCATGGATCTGGAGACTTTCGAGCGGATGGTGGATGAGATCATCCGGGCGATCAGGGGGATGGCGGAGAATCAGATCGGCGCGCTGCTGGTGCTGGAGCGGGAAACCGGCCTCAACGATTACGCGGACAGCGGGACCAAAATCGGCGCCGCGGTATCCTGCGAGTTGCTGGAAAATATTTTTTTCCCCAAAGCGGCCCTTCATGATGGGGCGACCATTATCCGGGGCGACAGGATTTACGCCGCCGGCTGTTTTTTGCCTTTGTCGGAAAACCCGAATATCAGCAAAAGCCTGGGCACCAGGCATCGGGCGGCCCTGGGGCTTTCGGAGCAGTCGGACGCTTTTGTCATTGTGGTATCGGAGGAAACCGGCGTGATCAGCGTGGTGGAGGAAGGCCGGATGACCCGGTATTTGAATGATGTGACCTTGCGGGAAATGCTGATGGAGCGTTTCCAAAACAAGAATAAGAGCAATACCCCCTTATCCCTTTTCGCGGCGCTGAAAAATAAGCTGTAAGATTACTGGAAAAAATAATTTTGTCGGGCGCGAGCCCGCGGGGGACCGTAATGAAACAATTTTTTAGCAGCAACATATTTTACGCTATACTGTCGGTGATCCTGGCGGTATTCCTGATGTTTTTCGTGGATAGCGCGGAAAATCCCGTGCAGGAGAAAAGCTTCGCCGCCGTCAATATCACCGCGCTCAATCTGCCGGCCAACCATTTGCTGGAGAGCGAGCCGGGGACGGTGGAGATCCGGGTGAGGGGGCTGCGCTCGGCGCTGAACCTGACCTCATCCAGGGATCTGCGGGCCTGGGTGGATTTGGAGGGCAGCGATCCGGGCCTGGCGCCCCATGATATACAGGTGTCTTTGCCCAGCGGGCTGGAGCTGGTTTCCCTGCGGCCTGTCTCGGTGGAGCTGGACGTGGATAGCCTGGAGACCAAGACCGTCCCGGTGCGCTGCCAAACCACCAACGCTGTGCGGGAGGGCTACAGCCATTTGGAGCCGCAGCCGCAGCCGGAGGAAATCACGATCAGCGGGCCGCGGCGAGTGCTGGATCGGGTTGACGCCGCCAGGGTGACGGTGGATCTGGATGACCGGGCCGCCGAGTATCAGGCGGATTTGCCGGTGGTGCTACTGGACGAGGACAGCAAGGAGATTCAGGACGCCCGCCTGAGCCTGTCGACGGCTAATGTGCGGGTGCTGGTGGCGGTGACGGAGAATCTTTTGTCCAAAAGCGTGCAGATTCGCACGGCCCTTTCCGGGACGGTGGATGAGAAATATATTGTTACCGGCATGGAGGTGGAGCCTTCCGTCGTCAAGGTCAGCGGCCCTTACGCGGTGATTAGCCGGCTGGGGGATCACCTGACGACGGCGCCCATTGAGTTGTCGGCGCTGACGGAGACTTTTGAGGGCATGGTGGATTTGGTGCTGCCGGAAAATGTGGAGGTGCTGGAAGGCAATCGGGTGCTGGTGACGATTGGGATCGAGGAAAACCTGACCCGCCGGGTCTTCGCCGGAATCCCGGTGGAATTGCGGGAGCCGCCGCCGGGCAGGAGTTATGGCTGCCTGCCGGCGACGGTGGATGTGACGCTGGCGGCCTATCCGTGGGTTTTCGCCAACGCTTCCGATGATACGGGGGAATACGATATCGAGGTCAAGGCCTATGTGGATCTGGCGGGGGAGCCGGCGGACAGCAGGGATTACGCGGTGCTGCTGGAGTACCCGGAGGAATACCGGCTGGCGGAAATCAGCTCCGAGACAGTCCGCCTTTATTCCAATTAAAGATAAGACAAAGACAAAGATACAAGATACAAGGTACAAGATACAAGGTACAAGATACAAGGTACAAGATACAAGATACAAGGTACAAGATACAAGGTACAAGATACAAGGTACAAGGTACAAGGTACAAGATACAAGGTACAAGAGACAAGGTACAAGAGACAAGATACAAGGTACAAGAGACAAGAGACAAGAGACAAGAGACAAGAGACAAGAGACAAGAGACAAGATACAAGAGACAAGAGACAATTGAGAGATAAAGACAAAGGGCGATCGCGGTTATCTAAGGAGGCAATGGGATGCGATATTTTGGCACAGATGGTGTCAGGGGCGCCGCCAATCAGGAATTGACGCCGGAGTTGGCGTTTCATTTGGGTTTAGCTTGCGGCACAGTGCTGAAAAGAGAGATGTTGGCCAGCCAGATGATTGTCGGGCGGGATTCCAGGCTGTCCGGCCCGATGTTGCAGGGGGCGCTGACGGCGGGCTTTTGCTCGGCGGGTATCAATGTTTATGACGCCGGTGTGTTGCCAACGCCGGCGGTAGCTTATTTGGCCGGTCGGATGGCGGATTGCGCCGGGGCGGTGGTCTCCGCTTCCCACAATCCCGCCGGCGATAACGGGATCAAATTTTTGGGCTCCCGGGGCGACAAACTGGAGGATGATATCCTGGAGGCGGTGGAGAGGCTGATTGATGAGCCGCCGGCGCCGGCGGCCCGGCAGTCGGGGCGGGCGGTGGGCTGGGTAAAGCCGCTGACCTCGGCGGCCCAGGATTATGTGTCCTTTTTGCTGGGCACCCTGGATTGCTCTTTGACGGGGCTGAAGGTCGTGGTGGATTGCGCCAACGGCGCGGCGTGGGAGGTAGGGCCGAGGGCCTTGCGTCAGGCCGGCGCTCAGGCGATCAGCATCCATGATCTGCCGGACGGCTGGAATATCAATCAGGCTTGCGGCTCCACCCATATGGAGAGCCTGCGGGCGGCGGTGACCCGCTGGGGGGCGGATCTGGGCGCCGCCTTTGACGGCGACGGCGACCGGTTTTTGGCGGTAGATCACCAGAGCAGGCTGGTGGACGGCGATCAGATTTTGGTGGCCCTGGGCCTGTATTTGCGGGAGCAGGGACGGCTGGGGGATCAGGTGGTAGTCACGGTCATGAGCAATCTGGGGCTGAGGCTGGCCTTTGAGGCGGCGGGGATCACCGTGCGGGAAACGCCGGTGGGGGATCGCTATGTATTGCAGGAGATGCTGCGGCAAGACGCTTTGCTGGGCGGGGAGCAGTCCGGCCATATTATCCTGCGGGAATTCGCCGCGACCGGCGACGGGATCCTGAGCGCGCTGCAATTGATGGCGGTTATGAAAAAAACCGGCAAAACCCTGGCGGAATTGAGCGGCCAGATGAGGCGGTATCCTCAGGTGCTGATCAATGTGCCTGTAAAGACCAAGGAGGGCTGGGAATCCAACCCGGCCATCGCTGGGAGCAAGCTGGCGGTGGAGGAAAAGCTGGCCGGCCGGGGCCGGTTGCTTTTGCGGCCTTCCGGCACGGAGCCGCTGATCCGGGTGATGGCGGAGGGGCCGGATGAGAAGGAGCTGCGGCATTTGCTGTCGGGGCTGACGGAAGTGATCGGCGCGGAGCAGGGACTTGCGCGATAATAAGAGATGACGCGGTCTGACGGCAAAAGGGCAAGCGAGAAGCGCAAGTTATTGTCGCGCGGGTCCCAAGGGTTGGCCTGAGCAAAGAGACGACGCGGGGGGTGAGCGGATGAAGATTGTCAGCGGTGAGGAAATGGCAAGGCTGGAAAGCTGGGCTATGAATGAGCGGCGCATACCGCAGCTTTTGCTGATGGAAAACGCCGGTCGGGCAGTGGCTCAAAGGGCCTGGCGGCATTTGAGCCCGGAGAGGAATCAGGTGGTCGTCATAGCCGGCAAAGGCAACAACGGCGGCGACGGCTTGGTGGCGGCCCGGCATTTGCGTCAGTGGGGGGCGGACGTGCGCCTGTTTTTGCTTTGCGACCCGGATGAGTATCAGGCGGCGGCCAGGGAAAATTGGGGCTTTATCGAGACGGCGGAAATCCGCTGGTATGTGCTGGGGGATAAAAACAGCTTTTATCCTTTGAAGCTTTGCCTGGAGACGGCGCCGGTGGCGGTGGACGCTATTTTTGGCAGCGGCTTTCACGGCTCGCTGACAGGTAATGCCTTGCTGGCGGTGGAGGCTCTCAATAGGGGCCAGGCTCGCGTTCTGGCGGTGGATGTGCCCACCGGCATCCACGCGGCGACCGGGCAGAAGGGCAACGCGGCGGTGCTGGCGGCGGAGACCGTCACCTTCGCTTATGGCAAGCAAGGGCTGTATATTTATCCCGGCCGCCGCTATGCCGGTCAGATAATGGTGGAGGATATCTCCTTGCCCCGGGAGGCCGAGGCTTTGCTGACGCGGCCGGTGGAGTGGGTGGACGCCGCTTTTGCCCGGGGGTTGCTGCCGGCGATCGAGGAAGACAGCCATAAAGGGACTTATGGGCATGTGCTTTTGGCCGCCGGTTCCCGGGGCATGACCGGGGCGGCCCTTTTGGCCGCGCGGGCGGCCCTGCGGGCCGGGGCCGGGCTGGCGACCGCCGCTTTGCCGGATTCCTTGGCCGACGGTTTTGACCTGGCTTTCGCCGAGGGGATGACCGCGGCTCTGCCGGAGGACGACGGGGGCGGCTTGGCGGCGGCCGCGGCGGCGGCGCTGCTGGATTATGGCCGGGACAAGGATGTCCTGGTGTTTGGGCCGGGCATGGCCAGACAGGCTAATCTGCCCGGCATCCTGACGGCGGTGCTGGCCGGCTGGCGCAAGCCCCTGGTGCTGGACGCGGGCGGCCTGTGGGCGCTGGCGCGCTGCCAGCAGCCGGCGGCTGAGGCGGAGCGAAGCGGCGCGGAGTTGAGCGCTGAGGCGGCGGAGCGGGGCGCTGCCGGGGCGCAAGACGGCGGCGCTGGGCCGGGCGCTACCGCGGCGTCGGAGCGAAGCGGCGCTGGGCTGGAGCGGGGCGGCGCCGTCTTGCCGTCGGATGACAGCGGGCCGCCGACTAGCGACGCGGTGGCGCCGACTGGCGGCGGGGACGCGCCGCTGGCTCGGGACTTCGCCGGCTCCCTGGTGCTGACCCCCCATCCCGGCGAGTTGGGGCCGCTTTTGGGCCTTTCCCCGGCGGAAGTGCAGAAAGATCGCTGCGCCGCCGCCCGGCAGGCGGCGAAAAAGTTTGGGGCCGTGGTCATACTGAAAGGCGCCTCGACGCTGATCGCCGACGGCGCCGGCCGGTTGTTTATCAATTCCAGCGGCAATGCCGCTTTGGCTACCGCCGGCAGCGGCGATGTCCTGGCCGGCAGCGTGGCGGCTTGGCTCGCTCAGG
>JAISDE010000065.1 GCA_031265035.1 Peptococcaceae bacterium
CCATCCACCGTCTCTATCCGGGCATACCGATCCCGCATGGCCGCCAGCCGCTTGTCCAAAGCGTCCGCCGCCGGCGTCTCCGGCAGTTTGGGCAGCGCGGCGCCCTTGTACTCGCCCAGCCTCACCTCCGGCCTCAAATCATAGGTAGCGGTAAAGGTCAGGCCCTGGCCTTTCTCCGTCAAGATACCGTCATATTCCGGATACCCCAGGCACTCGTACTGATCGCCGACCTCCGCCAGCGCCTGACTGAACGCCTCCGGAACCGCCTCCTTCACAGCGTCCTCCAGCAATATTTCCCGGCCATACAGGCGTTCCACAATATAGCGAGGCGCTTTCCCCTTGCGAAAGCCGGGGATATTCAGCTGCTTTACCGCGCCGCGATAAGCCCTGTCCATCGACAGCTCAAAATCCTCATGCGGCACCTCAACCGTCAGCTTCGCCCTATTGCCCTCCAGTGTTTCCGCGTTTACCTTCATGCTTCGCCTACCTCCCGCGTTCTCTGTCCCGGTCAAATTTGTCTATGTCCGTATTCCCCGGCGTAGAATGTGTTGATATTATCACAAAAGCGCCGCCCATACAAGGCCTTTTTCCCAAGTCCCCAGCCCCCTTGGCGCGCCCGGCCCAACCGGCCCCGACGGCGCGACCCCGGCGGCGCGACCCCGACGGCGCGACCCGCCCCGGCCCGAGCGCCGCCCAGCCCGGCGCTCCCCGCCGGGCTACGCCGGCGCGAACAAACGCTCAAGCAGAGTATACCCCTCGGCCACATAAGGCCCCTTTAGCCCGTTCGCCTCCGAGTAGGTCAGGCCGCTGCCCTGGGAGCGGCGGCTGTCATACAATATATAGGGCACCGGATCCCCGTCATGGCCCCTGGTAGAGGTCAACGTCTTGTGATCGCTGAGGATCAGGAGCCGATAGTCCTCCCCCGCCCGCTCCAGGCCGGCGGTCAGGCGGGCGATACAGCGGCTGTCCAGCCACTCGATCGCTTGCAGCTTGCCCTCGGTATCCCCGTTGTGGGTACACTCATCCGGGGCCTCGATATGCAAAACGGCAAAATCAGCGCCTTCCGTCAGCAGCCCCGCCAGGGCCGCGTCTGTTTTGCCCTCATAATCCGTATCCAGCTCGCCGGTCGCCCCCGGCACCGTCGCGTGGCGGACGCCCGCCAAAGCGGCGATCCCCCAAACCAAGGGCACGGCGCTGACCACCAAGCCCTTTTTTTGCCAGGCAGCATAAAAATCGGGCAGCCCGATAGCGGTGCCTTCCGCCCAAAACCAGATCCCATTGGCCGGCAGTTTGCCTTCCTGCCGCCGTTTCTCATTGATCGGATGCCGATCCAGCAACTCATGGGCCAACTCCATCATCGCCAAAAGGCCGGCCGCCGCCGGGCAGCCGTCAGGCAGATAGGCCCCGATCACCTCGCCCAGATGGTCATGGGGCGGAATCGCCCGCAGCCCGTCGATCACCGCCCCCTTTTGCACGGCGATATGCCGAAAGGAGGGATTCAAATAAAAAGTCATGCCATTGGCCGCCGCCAAAGCCGCGAAGCCAGGTTCCGAACGCAAATACTCCATCAGGGCGATGGCTTGCTCCCCCTCGACGGAGCCGCCGCTGTGGGAAAGAATCTTCTTTTGCCCGTAGGGCTTCGCCGCCGTCTCCAGAGCGATCATATTACAACGGTAAGAGACGTCCCCCTGGCTCAGGGATACGCCGGAACCGGCGGCCTCCAAAGGAGAGCGGCCGGAATAATATTTTCGCGGATCATAACCGAAGATGCTAAGAATGGCGGTATCGCTACCCGGCGCCACGCCGGCGGGCACTGTCAGCGCGCTGCCCAGCTCCCCCTTTTGGGCCAAGGCGTCCATCACCGGGATGCCGGCATATTCCAGCGGGGTTTTTCCCCCCAACCCGGCGACAGGATTGTCCGCCATGCCATCCCCAATTACGACCACATACTTCATTTATTTACGCTTCCTTTCTCCTTAGGACTACCGATCTGATAATAGTTTACCACACAACAAATCCAATTTGGACATAAAAAACCTGAAACTCGGCGATCTGTTTCTGGCAAAATCCATTTTTTGCCCAATTTCCCGCGCCCATTCACATTTATACTGACCCACCTCATACCAAACAAATAGACAGTTCGTATGTTATTGGTGACGCGTTGTTGGATTCGCGATAATATAACTCAAACTCGATAGAAGTTTTTTATATGTATGCCAATCATACGACCCATAAGTGCTTCACCGCCTTTTCAATATCATAACATTTGGCATCGCGCAATACAAGGATATAACGCCCCCCCAAATAGATTTTGATATAATTAAGCGAAGAAAAAGGGATGCCCCTGGGGGATATCCCTTTTTCTTCGCTTAAACAATACATTGATGTCTTTCCCGGGCGTCCGTCTCTCACAGACACCAGTCTCTGATCAGATATCCGTCTTCCACTCAGATATCCGTCTTCCACAAGCCGTGCAGATTGCAGTACGCGTATACCGCCAAAGGCTGATCCCCGGTGGTGGCGAAAACCGCCTCCGGCTTCTCGCCCGCCTGCAGCGCCTTTCTTTGCCCGCCCTTTTCGGTCTGGAGATAAACCCAGGTGATCAAATGCTCCTCTGTCATCGGATGAGCGGCGGAGCCAACCGCCACCTTCACCTGATTGCCGGCGACCTCCACTACCGGCACATGCTTCTCTTTGGCGCCGTCGCTGGTATTCGCCACCAGCTCCTTCATCGGCGAACCGCAGCAGACCAACGGCGCCCCACCGCCGGCGATCACCCCCACCAGATTTTTGCAATGCTCGCAAAGATAAAACTTCTGTTGTTTCGCCATAACCATGACCTCCTATCTTATTAGGCAAGATTTTCTCCGCCCCCCCGCCCC
>JAISDE010000195.1 GCA_031265035.1 Peptococcaceae bacterium
CGCCTTGTTTTATGCGCGTTTCTCTCAGAGAAACAGTGCCGACAATTAGTGTAGACCCAATAATGTCCGGGAGTTGAGGGTCAATCATGGTCATGAGCATTTTCAGAACGTCGTTGCTCTCACCCAACAGAATCTCTGCAATCAGGTTTTCCGACAGCGATTCCGGTTTGCCAAGCAGATACTTCACCGAGCCGCTGACTGCGTCATAAAAACTGAACACAGTAGGTTTGAGTTTGTCCATAAACTCTGAGAAACTGTGGCACAGCAGTTTTCGATTAATCCGCTGAACCGTTTCATCGTCCAATGAATCAATGTTGCGGGTGTCACCGATTTCGGTGAGCAGATCCGGCATTTGGGGATTGAACTCGTCCAGCGCCAGAGTCCGCGAGGTTTGTGGGATATCCGCCATATTATATCTCGCCCTTTCTCAACTGTGTATTTTCATTTAGCTAATTCCATACGCAGACGCCGGCCCGATCCGGCCATTTCAACGGTGTTGTGATAATATATCTCGAATTCGTTTACGTCTTCTTCAAATACAATGTACATCTTTTGTCCGAACACCAGCGCCGCCTGTTCGCCTTTGTTGTGGGGCCGCCCTCCTACATAGACTAACGCATTGGAATGATTTTTGACAATGAGAGCTCCGTCAGCCCGGGGAAGCAGCCGGATGTCTTCGGCCGCGGGATAGCGATACGGTACACCGGCGCGTTCCATCACGGTGGACAATTTTGTCCACTTCTTCCCTTCAAACTGCGCCAGCTGAGATGACGTCGCAGGAATATCCACTTTGCCCCCTTCGATACATATTCCGTAGATATCCAGCTTTCCGATAAACGGGCCGTAGGTATTTTCAGGCTCGCCGCGATTGTCTGCTACGGTCGTAAGGACTGGGTACGCAGATGCCTTGTGCTTGCGCCGGAAAGCGAACATACATGCCGCCAAAATTATTACGCCCCCTACCGTGGCGGCCATCCAAACGCTGTAGTCGGGCCTGGCTTCGGCTATCGGAAGTTCAATGATGGGAATAGAAATTGGTGTGCCGGCCGCAAACTCTACACCATGGGAGCCAGCCCGCAACGCAAAGGTGTAGTTCCCGTAAGATTCCGGATAGAAGACAAAGGTAAAGGCGCCATCTTTGCCAAAAAAATCGGTGATACTGGTACTTTTCCCTTCCGGGTCTGTCATCAAAAGCGTGATCTCAGCGTCCTGCGGCGCGTTGCCCGCGAACAGCGGCGCGCCATTTATCGCGGCGGCAAGTGTTACGGTCGTTTGTTGGCGGTAAGCATCCGCGCCGTCTTCCTGGGTGAGCAATTCGGGGCGGCTTTCTGATGACGCGACGACCGACGCCTGGCCATCTGCCAGAAGATAAACGCGTACATCCTTGTTTTCACTGGGCGATAGGCGTAAATCCACCGCTTCAGGATAAGGCTGGGTCAGTTCGATCATGGCGTAGGAACGTCCCTGGCCGTAGGAAAGGCGGGCGCCGCTTCCGCTGGCCTGTATCCCTTGAAGCGGGGAGTCCGCCGATATGTATATTCTGAGACGCGAAAAGCCGAAAGTCGGCAGACCGATGGAAAAATCCTGCGCTACGCTTGCCGTGTTGATTCCTGTCGTAATGCTACTGTTGTAGGCAAATTCGGTGAAGTAAACCGTTTCTACGGTTTTGGCTAAAGTGACTGGCTCTGTATGCGTGACACCACCGCCTGTCTGGAGGGCTAATGCTTCCCACATCGGAACAAACTCGGCGCGGCTGTGCGCCTTTTCCAGGAAAAGAAAATGTATAGTGACATCGCTGTTGACCGCTCTCTGCGCGATAGTTCCCAACTCCGACGCGGCGCGCCCATAATCATTATCGCTCAAAACGAAACCGCCCTCGCTGATGTCTCCAATAAAAAACAGCCTCTTATCCGCGGCGTCAGTCTCGTCAAGCAAATCAAGCGCGGCATTGAGGCCGATGTTAAAATCCGTATTGCCCTCGCACTTGGTTTTTTCGACCGCCTGGCCGATCACTCCACGATTATCTGCTAGCGAGACATCCAGAAAGGGCGTTTGCGATACGATAGAATCGTTTATTGCGAAATAGGCAATCCGGGAACCGTCAGGAGCCAACTCGGCACCGAGCGCCACGGCGTCTGACCAGAGCCGCTCCGGGTCAGCTTGCGCCATAGAGCCGCTCACATCAACAACCCAGACAATAGCCGCGCCGTCATTCCCGCCTTCTGCCAGAGCAACGGACGCAAGACCGCCAAGCGCTGTCACTGCCAATAGAGTTATCAGCAATCTCCGGTACAGTACCCGCCTCATCTGCGCTCCTTCCAACCTCGCTGCGACTCAACAACGTCAAACCCCTTTACTTTGGTTCAAAGTTTACACTTCGATTGATATATTGTCAAGTTTTATTTAAGTTAGATAAAAATGGGTGATAAAAATGGGCAATTTGCCCTCGCTCAAAGTAAAAGTACATGTCCATGGAAGTTCTAAATCTGCGAACTCCTCTGCTAACTATTCGGCAAGTATATCGTCCATATCGTCAAGCATATCAGGTGAATTTTTATCTGCCTTTGCTAACAATTATCTCTAAAATCGCCACAAGCGGCGTGTAGTCACGCTCAAAAGCGTAGACATCGGCAACGAGTAACTCCTCCTTATCTGCGCTTCCCCAGTCTTTGTGCCGTCGTAAACATAATTGCTTGATTTTGTGTTCTTGCTGTTTTCAATTTTCATTCCCCCCCATCCGTAACGGCTATTTCTTCGTTATCTACTGTTACGATGTCACCGACATCGCACTTTAGTGCTTTATCAAGAGATAATTTGCATTATGAAAAAAGCTCGGCGATAACCAGATCCGCCAAGTCGTTTATTCGCTCCAAAAAGCCCTGGATATCCTGTTCGGTGGCCTGATCCACATGAACTCCCGCCGTGACCACTACTGTTTGCTGACTGGCAAGGCACAGGCGACGGGCAAAAGGCAATGCCAGCGCGTCGTCTTTATGCCCAATCATATTGATTACCGAGGCGGTGGCGCTCATGCCGCCGTCTTTTTTTAAGCTGGGGCGGGAGTGACAGATCACCACCGCGCCTATATGGTCATGCTCGCCGCCGCCCAGATAAGCGCTGATCCCCTCCCGGGTCTGAACCACCACCGCCTCCAGCAGGCTTCTGCCCTCCCCGATTTTCGTCTGTATGACTTTCCTCACGGCGTCTCGCCTTCTCTCAGGCGGCGTCAGGGCTTGACCACGGCGATATAAGGCAATTCCCGGCCCTTCTCATTATAGTCCAGCCCGTAGCCTACCACAAAGTAATCATCTATCTCCAGCCCGCAATAATCCGGCTTTAGCTCTACTTGCCGGCGGGACGGTTTGTCCAAAAATGTGCATATTTTCAGAGAGGCCGGCTTACGCACCATCAGATTTTCCCGCAGATAACTCAGCGTCAGCCCGGTGTCCACAATATCTTCCACCACCAGGATATGCTTGCCGGCGATCTCCCGATCCAGATCCCGCAGCATCCGAACCACACCGGAGGTTTTGGTGGCGGTGCCGTAGCTGGACAAGGACATGAAGTCGATCTCCACCGGCACCTTAATCTGCCGGATCAGATCCGACATAAAAACGGCGGCGCCTTTCAAAATGCCAATGACAAAGACCTCCCGCCCCTGATAATCCGCCGTGATTCGCTCGCCCAATTCCGCCACCCGGCGTTGAATATCCTTTTCGGTGACAAGGATCTGGCCCAGTTCCATTTTCCCGCCTCCCCGCCTGTTTTTTCGTCCCTTTGCCAACGCCCCTTTGCCAACGCGCATTTTGCCAATCGGTATTTTTTTATCCGTCGGCACCTTTGCTCAGGAGCTTTGCCAACGCGTATTTTTGTCAATTGGCGCTTTTGCCGTATTTGGCGAATACCCCCAATTCCTCCATCAACCGCCGCAGCTCAGCCAGCTTGTCGCCGCCTAATTCCTGATAAGGCTTGCGTAGCCCCCCGGCGGGCAGGCCCATCATCCGCAGGGCGGCTTTAATACAGACGGGATTGGAGAAAAAGTACAGGGCTTTTAATAAGTCATAGTACTTGAGATAGGTATCCCGGCAGGCTTTGACCTGGTCGATACTATCCCAGGCTTTTGACATCAGCGCCATTTCCTCCGGGATCACGTTGCCGCCGATATTGGCCGCGCCTTGGCCGCCCATCGCCATCAGCGGCAGCAAAATAGAATATTTGGGGAAATCGCAGCACATCAGGCTCACCCGGTCGCCCAGGCGTCGCTTGACCTCGCATAAGTGGCCCACGCTGGGCATGGCCTCTTTATCTACCACAAAATTGGGGCACCGCTCGGCGAAACCGGCGATCATTTCCGGCTCCAGCATTACCCCGGTGCGGCTGGGGTTGTTGTATACACCTACCGGCAAAGCGACGGAGGACATGGCGGTGAGAAAAAACTCGTTGACCGCCGCGGCGGAAGGCAGCAGGTAATAGGGCGCGGAAAAAACCAACCCGTCAGCCCCTTCTTTCTCCGCGTATTGGGCCAGCTTTACCGTAGCTTCCGTAGTGGCCATGGTAGAGCCAAAAAAGACGGGGATCCGGCCCCGGCAAAGCTTCACCATTTCGGGTATGATCCCATAGCGCTCTTCCGGCGTCAGCATCGTCACCTCACCGGCGGAACCCATGCAGAAAAGCATGGATGTGCCATGGGCGACATGAAAATCCACCAACTCCCTGAAGCCGCCAAAGTCCACTTTGTTGCGCGAGTCAAAAGGCGTCGGAATCGCCACCCAGGAACCGCTTGGTTTTATCATCATCGCGTCCTCCCTCAATTTAGTTTTCACTCAGGATAAACGGGAGAAACGCCCATCCGTTCCCGCTCCGTCAACGATAATAGTATAGCACGGAGCCGGAGACTTTGCCATGAAAATATTACGGCGGCTATTATCCCGCGGCTATTATACGCCGCCGCCCGCCGCCGCCCGCCGCCGCCCGCCGCCGCCCGCGGGTTTGTCCCGCCCGCCAGGCGCCGCCCCGCCCGGCGCCGCTCCCTATTACCCCAGCGGCAACCTGATCTCGATCCTGGTGCCCGACCCCGCCTCGCTCTCCAGCCGGATTTTGCCCTGATGCCGCTGGACGATATGTTTCACGATGGACAGCCCCAGACCGGTGCCCGCTATGCCCTTGGAACGGCTTTGATCCGCCCGGTAAAACCGCTCAAAAATCCTGGCCTGATGCTCCCGGCCAATACCGACGCCATTGTCTGTCACAGTCAGGACAGCCTCGCTTTCCTGGCGCTCCAGCACCGCCTCCGCCCGCCCCCCCGGCCGATTGTATTTGATGGCGTTGTCGCACAGATTGAAGACCATTTCCTCCAATAGGCCCGGATCCCCAAAGACGGCGCATTCCTCGCCGGTCACCAGCAATTCCACCTTTTTCTCGGCCGCCGCCGCCTCCAGGCGCCGGGCCGCCCGCTTGGCGCAGTCCAACAGCGCCGCGTTTTCCAGCCCTTCCCCGCCGCCTTTTTCCTCCAAGCGCGACAGACGGAGGATATCCTCGATCATCGCCAGCAACCGGTTGGCCTCATCATAAATCCGCCCGGCGAAAACCCCGATATCCTCCGCTCTCACCATGCCGTTGATGATCAGCTCGCCGTAGCCCCGGATAGCGGTCAGCGGCGTTTTCAGCTCATGGGAGACGTTGGCGGTAAACTCCCGCCGCAGCTTCTCCGCCTGATACCGCTCCGTATGGTCAAAAAGCAGCAGCACAATCCCCTCTGTCCCATTTTCCCCCGGCACGGGATTGGCCAAAAGCTGATAGACCCGTTCCTCCAGGGTGAGCAGTCCCTCGCCGGGGCCGCCCGCCCAGGCCGCCTCCACCGCCTGCTGCAGCGCCGGCTCCCGGCAGATCCGCAAAATATGCCGGTTTTTGATCCGGGACGGCGGCAAAGAGAATAAGCGGGCGGCGCTTTGATTGACCGTCAGCACCTGCCCTTCCCGGCCCAATACCATCAGCCCTTCCCGCATATTTTCCGTAATGCCGGCAAATTCCTCCTGCTGCTTGCGCAAAGCCCCGATCTGCCGGCGCAGCTGCTTTTGCTGCTCATCCATCCGCAAGAGCAAGGGCGCCAACTCATCATATACCGGCTGGGATAAAGGCGCCTCCAAATCAATTTGGTTGATGGGCCGGATAATGGTCTTGGTCTGATGCCTGGCCAGCAGCACCGCCAGCGCCAAAACCGGCGCCAGCATCAAAAAGAGCCAGGGTAATATGGCCGTCAGCGCCAGCCAGGCTGTATTGGCGGTGGCGGCTACCCGTAGCACCGTGCCATCCGCCAGTTTTCGCGCGTAATAAAAGGTCTGGCCGCCCAGGGTATCAGACAAGCGCTGGGCCTGGCCATAGCCATGACGTAGCGCTTGCCGCACTTCCTCCCGCTCCAGGTGGTTTTCCATCGTCGCGGCCGCCGCCTGATTGTCGAAAAGTACCCGTCCGTCGGCGGCGATCAGGGTGAGGCGGGACGAGGGCGAGACGGCGCCGGCCCGCCGGAGAAAAGCCGCGGCGGTGTCCAAGCCGGCGGGGCTGGCCCCACCGGCGTCAATCGGTACGCCGCCAGCCCCGCCGCCGCCAGCCCCGCCATCGCCTCTCGCGCCGCCGCCGGCGGCGTAGCCGCCGTCCAGGATCAGGGCGATAAAACTCCCCTCATCTTGTACCTGCCGGCGCATATGATCATAAAATTGCCGATATACCGCCGTCAAAAGCAAAAGAGCGGTCAACAGCACAGACACCAAGGCGATCAGGCAAAAATTGCGAAAAATCTTCTTATTCACTCATACCGGCCCCCGATTTTATAGCCAATGCCCCGGATCGTCTCGATCAGCTCCCCCGGCGGCCCCAATTTTTGCCGCAGGGTTTTAATGTGCATATCCACTGTCCGGGTTTCCCCCTCAAAATCGTAACCCCAGACCGCCGTCAGGATCTGATCCCGGCTCAGGGCCAAACCGACATTTGCCAAAAGGTATTGAAGCAGCGCGAACTCCTTGAAGGTCAGCCGCGTCTCCTGCCCCGCCGCCAACACCCGATGCTGCTCCGGATAAAGGGTCAGGCTGGCGAAACGCAGCGGCTTCTCCATTTTCGCCTTTTCCTGGCCGGCCCGCCGCAGGGCCGCCTTGACCCTGGCGATCATTTCCATGACGCCAAAAGGCTTGGTGATATAATCATCGGCGCCGCTGTCCAGCCCCAGCACTTTATCAAACTCGGCGCTCTTTGCCGTCAGCAGCAGCACCGGCAGGCCCCTGGTACGCTCGTCTTCTCTCAACCGCCGCAGGATGCGCAGCCCGTCCTCCCCCGGCAGCATCACATCCAGTAGCGCCAACTCCGGCAGTTCCTCGGCCAGGGCCGGGAAAAAGCCGCCGCCGTCCGTAAATCCCCGGGCCTCCAGGCCGCTGGAGCGCAGCGCGTAAACGATCAATTCCCTTATGGCGTCGTCGTCCTCCACACAATAGATCATGAGGTTTCCCGGCCTTTCACGGCAAACGCCGCCCACTCCGCTATATTGGTGGCGTGATCGCCGATCCGCTCAAAATATTTGGCGATCATCAGCAAATTGACCGCCGCCTCACCATAGTTGACATCCTGGTGAATAAACGCGATCAATTCCTCTTTGACGCGGGTAAATAAATCATCCACCTCATCGTCGGCCCGGATCACCTCGTCCGCCAGGGCCAAATCCTGCCGGACATAGGCGTCTATGCTGGCCGTCACCATTTTTCCGGTGGCCCGGGCCATCTCCCGGACATAACGGGAGCGGACGCTGCCCTCCCGGGCCTTGTCCATCAGCAAGGAAATCTCCGCTATGTCCGCCGCCTGATCCCCGATACGCTCCATATCCGTAATCATTTTCAGCGCCGCCGAGATTTGGCGCAGATCCCCGGCTACCGGCTGCTGCCGCAACAGCAATTGCAGGCAAAGGCTCTCGATTTCCCGCTCTTTCTCGTCAATCTCCTGATCCAGGGCGATGGTCGCCTTTGCCAAAGAGTGATCGCCTTCCAGCAAAGACCTGTTGGCCTGGGCGATCGCTTGCTCGCACAAAGCGCCCATCTTGATCAATTGCAGATGAAGCTCCTCCAGCTGCTGATCGAATCGCTTCCGGGTCATCATCCAAACCTCCCCGTAATATAGTCCTCTGTCCGCTGATCCTTTGGAGCGTCGAAAAGTCGCTCGGTATTGTCAAATTCCACCGCCTCGCCCCGCAGAAAAAATCCGGCGCGGTCGGAGATCCTGGCCGCCTGCTGCATATTGTGGGTCACAATGATAATAGTATAATCTTTTTTTAATTCTGTCACAAGATCCTCAATTTTTCCCGTAGATACGGGATCCAGCGCGCTGGTAGGCTCATCCATCAGCAGCACCTCCGGCGCCGCCGCCAGCGACCGGGCGATACAAAGCCGCTGCTGCTGCCCGCCGGACAGCCCCAAGGCGCTTTTTTTCAACCGATCCTTTAATTCCTCCCAAATGGCGGCGGCCCGCAAGGCTCGCTCCACCATCCCATCCAATTCCCGCCGGGAGCGGACGCCATAATTTCTTGGTCCATAAGCCACGTTGTCATAGACGCTCAGGGGAAAAGGGTTGGGCTTTTGAAATACCATACCCACCCGTTTCCGCAGATAATTGACATCCCCCGGCCCATAGATATCCTCGCCGTCCAGCAATATCCGGCCCTCGATCCGGCAGCCCCCGATCAGATCATTCATCCGATTCAGGGTTCTCAGCAGGGTGGACTTGCCGCAGCCGGATGGCCCGATCAAAGCGGTAATCTCCTGCCGCCGGATCTCCAGTCCCACATTTCTCAAAGCTTGAAAATTACCGTAATACAAATTCAGCCCGGCGACGCTGATTTTGACGTTTATTTTGGGATCGGCAGATCCCGCCGCCGCTTTCCGCATGCCCACTCTCCTCGTATCCGCCGGACTTTATCCGACGGACTTTATCCGCCGGTATCATCGTATCGCGCCAATGTAAAATGCTGAATGGCTGCCGGTAAAATTTAAGTAAAAAAGCGAAAGGCGGGGCGACGGCGGCGGCGGCGCAAAAAAAAGCCGAGACGCTGGCAGGGCGTCTTGACAACAGCCCCATTTCATCATATTGTAAATGACAGGCAGGTGAATGAGCGGATGAATCAGCAGGTGAATGAGCGGGTGAATGAGTAGATGAATAAGCGGGTGAGCAACCCGCTGAAAAGAGGGGGAGTACATACATGGATGCCGAGGACGGGATTTTGGAATGTCGGGGAGTGACCAAGCATTTCGGCGCCAAAACCGCTTTAGTCAATGTGAATTTGAGTTTGCCCCGAGGCCGGATTGTCGGCCTGCTGGGTCCCAATGGCAGCGGTAAAACCACACTGTTGAAACTGATCAACGGCCTGATCCGACCCAGCGCCGGCCAGATAGCGGTCAACGGCCACCCGCCCGGCGCCGAAAGCAAGGCCCTGATCTCCTATTTACCGGATAAAACCTATTTTAATGACTGGATGCGGGTCAAAGACCTGCTGGCGTTTTTCCGCGACTTTTACTACGATTTTCGGCTGGGCGTCGCCCAAAGTATGCTGGCCAGCCTGCGGATTGATCCCAGCCAGCGGCTGAAAACCCTGTCCAAGGGCACCAAGGAGAAGGTTCAGCTGGTACTGGTCATGGCCCGCAAAGCCAAGCTGTATCTTTTGGATGAGCCTATCGCCGGCGTGGATCCGGCCGCCCGGGATTATATCCTGCGCACGATCCTGAACAATTACAGCGAGGACGCTACCTTGCTGATCTCGACCCATCTGATTCAGGATGTGGAGCAAATTTTCCATAACGTAATTTTTTTGCGGGACGGTAAAATCGTCCTTGACGGCGAGGCGGAGGCCCTGCGGGCGGAAAACGGCATGTCCATCGACGCTTTATTCCGGGAGGTTTTCAAATGCTGACAAAATTATGGCTTTATGAGATGCGGGCCTGCGGTCGGATCCTGCTGCCTTTATACGGCGCCTTGATCCTCCTGTCCCTGCTGCTGGGCTTCCTCGGGCGATTCAGCAACGATGCCTTCGGTGTGATTCTCCCTATCCTGCTTATTATTTTCTTCGGTTTGCTGGTGGCTATTTTCTTCGTGACACTGATTCTTTTGATCCAAAGGTTTTGGCGCAATTTGCTGAAAAGCGAAGGCTACCTGATGTTTACTTTACCGGTCAGCGCTTACCAATTGGTAGGGGCAAAGCTCCTTTCCGCCTGCTGCTGGTTTATCCTGGGAGGTATCGCCGTGTCCGTAGCTATGCTGGCCTTGTTCCTCCAGCAAGACTTTGATATGGTACGGCTCTTTTTCCGGGACTTCTATGATGGGGCGCTGGTTTTCATCGCTCCCTGGCGCGCGAACGGCGCAACGGTCTATCAGCTGCTGCAATTCTTATTGATCGGCCTGTCCAATATGGCGCAGCAAATTCTCACCCTCTATGCCGCCCTCTCCATCAGTCAGATACCCAACCGTTTCCGGGTGCCTGTCGCCTACGGCAGTTTTTTGGCCCTTAACTACGTTCAAAACTTCGCCGCCACCGGACTGAGCAGGGCGATTTTCGCGATGGATGATGTGGGCAAGGCTTTCGCCGCCCTTGTTTCGTCGCCTTTGCGGCCTTTCTTCTTGTCGCTTTTAGCGCCTTACCCCTCCTCCTTCTACAACACTCTGCCCACCCTCACCCCCGCCGATATCACCCTGATCGCCACCTACCTCAATTTTATTCTGGCGGTGGGATTGATCACCAACCTGCTCTACTTCTTGCTGTCCGGCGCGCTGCTGAAAAATAAACTGAACCTGCTTTGAGGCTAAGCCGTATACCGGATACGGCATATAGCAAAATAAGGTACAAGATACAAGGTACAAGATACGAGATGCAAGGTACAAGGTACAAGATACGAGACGCAAGATATAAGATACAAGGTACAAGATGCAAGGTACAAGGTACAAGATACGAGACGCAAGATATAAGATACAAGGTACAAGATACAAGATATGAGACGCAAGATATAAGATACAAGGTACAAGGTACAAGATACAAGAATCAGCAAAAAAAGAGGCGGCCCGTCGGGAAATCCTCCCGACAGGCCGCCTCTTTTCATTTTTATCTCAGCGCCATGATCAAGACTAGATTATTACATCATGCCCATGCCGCCGCCACCCATGCCGCCGCCCATGGGAGGCATAGGATTTTCTTCCGGCTTGTCCACTACCAGGCACTCGGTAGTCAACAGCATCGCCGCGATGGAAGCGGCATTTTGCAAAGCGGAACGGGTGACCTTGGCCGGATCGACGATACCGGCTTTGATCATGTCCTCGTATTTGCCGGTCAGCGCGTTGTAGCCCACGCCGGCCTTCTCGGCCTTCACCTTCTCCACCACTACGGATCCCTCGGCGCCGGCGTTGAAAGCGATCTGCTTGATCGGTTCCTCCAGAGCCTTGCGGATGATCTTGATCCCGGTATCCTCATCAGGATCCTTGCTGCTCAAGCCCTTCAAAACGGACTGAGCATGCAGTAGCGCCGCGCCGCCGCCGGCCACGATGCCTTCCTCTACCGCCGCCCTGGTAGCCGCCAGCGCGTCCTCGATCCGATGCTTCTTTTCCTTTAATTCCGTCTCCGTCGCCGCGCCCACCTGAATGACAGCCACGCCGCCGGCCAGCTTCGCCAAACGTTCCTGATACTTTTCTTTCTCAAACTCCGAGGTGGTATCCTCCATCAGGTTTTTGATCTGATTGATCCTGGCCTCGATCTCCGCTTTCTCGCCTTTGCCCTCCACGATCGTGGTATTCTCTTTGCCAACCCGGATCTTGGCCGCTGTGCCCAGCATATCCAAGGTGGCGTTCTCCAGCTTGATGCCCAGCTCCTCGCTGACCACCTCGCCGCCGGTGAGGATAGCGATATCTTTCAGCATATCCTTGCGGCGATCGCCAAAGCCGGGCGCTTTTACCGCGACACAGGTGAAGGTGCCCCGCAGCTTATTCAGGATCAGGGTGGCCAGCGCCTCGCCCTCGATCTCGTCGGCGATCAGCAGCAACGGCTTGCCCAGCTTGACTACCTGCTCCAACACCGGCAACACTTCCTGAATATTGGAGACCTTTTTGTCCGTGATCAAAATCAGGGCGTCGCTCAGGTTGGCTTCCATCTTGTCGGTATCGGTGGCCATGTACGCGGACACATAACCCCGATCAAACTGCATCCCTTCCACCACTTCCAGCTGGGTACTCATGGTCTGGGATTCCTCAACGGTAATCACGCCGTCATTGCCCACTTTCTCCATGGCGTCGGCGATCAGGTCGCCGATTTTGGCGTCGGAGGCGGAAATGGTGGCCACCTGGCTGATGGCTTCCTTGGACTCGATATTCTTGGCGGTTTTGTGAATCTCCTTTACCGCCGCCTCGACCGCCTGCTCAATACCCTTTTTCAAAATCATGGGATTGGCGCCGGCGGCCACGTTTTTCAGGCCCTCCCGGATAATCGCCTGAGCCAGCAGCGTAGCGGTGGTGGTGCCGTCGCCGGCCACGTCGTTGGTCTTGGTGGCGACCTCTTTCACCAGCTGCGCGCCCAAATTCTCAAAAGGATCCTCCAGGTCGATATCCCGGGCGATGGTCACCCCGTCATTGGTGATGGTGGGGGAACCGAACTTGGCGGCCAGCACCACATTGCGGCCCTTAGGCCCCATAGTGATCTTCACCGCGTCCGCCAGTGTATTGACCCCTTTTTCCAGGGCCTTGCGGGCATCTTCCGCAAAAAGCATCTCTTTTGCCATAAACAATCATTCCTTTCGTTTCTATATCACAACGCGGGGGTCTAGACTTATAAAATGGCGTGCACATCCCGCTCGTTGAGGATCAAGACATCCTCGTCGTCAATCTTGATTTCCGTGCCGCCGTATTTAGAGTATAATACCTTGTCACCTTCCTTCACTTCCATGGGAACCCGCGCCCCGTTGTCCAATATCCGCCCGCTGCCTACCGCCAGCACCTCGCCTTTTTGGGGCTTTTCCTTAGCCGTGTCCGGCAAGACAATGCCGCCGGCGGTTTTTTCTTCGGCGCTGATGGGCTTTACCACTAATTTGTCGCCAAGGGGTTTGATTTTCATCGAATATACCTCCTTAAAAATACTTCTGTGATTGCTAGCACTCATCCCGGTCGAGTGCTAATTACATCCCCTATATTAGTGAATCCCCCAGGAATAAGCAAGAGCCAAAAACGGGGAAATTCGGCGCTTTTTTCGCCAATATCGCCTATTATCATCATTTTTCGCCTTTTTTCGCCCATAAATCATTTTCGGCAAATTTCCCCGCCGTTCAGGAGGGGCGGCTATTTTATCGGAGGCTCGGTCTGAAACTGAATATTAGACACTTCCACCGTTTGAACGTCTACACACTCGAACAGGCGCTCGTCAAAGACAGCGATATTCGTTCCCCCCGGATTCATTGCGCTCTTGTACTCTACTCCGTCATAGCGTTCGCTTTTGATAAACTCCGCTACAAATTGCGTCGGCAAATAATCAAGCGGGCTGTCATTTCGGCGCATTGGTTTAGATACCGTATCTGATAAATCACGCAAACAGCTATGGTTAATAGCGTACCGCCACAAATCGCCATAAATGAAAGGACTAACACTTGCCAGTTCCAGCAAACTAACGACCTTAAACGCTTTTTTTGCTTTGAACGTGCCCACTGAAACATAGTCGTAAGTGCTTGCCCGTATTTCGCTTAACGCTGTTTCGGCATTAGAGGACAAATACAGGACAGAGATGCCCTCGGGATTGATTCGCCCAGCTATACTTTTATCGCTCGGCGGCGCTCCCATCTTGTCAACGCTTAACCCATCTTTGTCAGCGCATTGACGAGCGCGATAACATACCATTTCCGCCTCGTAATTTTTCACAGCGTAGGTTAGAAACGAAGCCATTATTTCAGGATTGAACAAATTGTTGTGAAAACGATTTATTTTGCGAATTTCGCTATCGCGAAAGCACTCAATGCAACAGTTCATTTGTTTGCCTCTGCGTCAAGGAATTTGCCCACAAGCTCCAAATGGTGCATAATTGAGAGCTTTTTCAAGGAGGGGAGTCCCGGATAAGTTCCCATTGCCCAATGAGTATTCAGAACGGACATTGCCAGCGTTGGCGGTTTGCCGTTCGCGAATAGTTCCGGTCGCTCAGCTTCCCATTTTCCTTCCCAAACGATGTACTTTTCCAGAGCCTCGCGAAACTTGCCCGCTACATCCGAAATATCGCGGTTGGAATCTGATATAAAATGGCGTACGCGCAATTCATTATACGTATTGAGGTACACGATATGGATAGCCACAGCATATGGCGCGAAACCGCTTTCGTTATAATCGTTACCTATGATTGAGTAGTCGCCAAACCCAACATAACCCTCGTCAGCGTAAAACAAATGGTCATCGGAAAAGAACTCATCAACATTCTTTGAATAATCGGCGTTCTTATCTTGCTTGTTAAATTTATCCCCGAACATTACTTTGCCTTGCCTGACAACACGCCGCAAAGAACGCTCATCAGAGAAAAGCGTATAGCGTGGCGAAGCTTCGTCAAACTCAGATTTATATATTTCGAGGAAATCGCGATTGTCAAGCACAGTCGCTATCTCAGGCCGATCAACGCCTCTCGCGCTTAACTTACCGAGAACAGCCGATGTTGTTTTGCTCATCAGCAACGTAGGAATAATCCCCGATAGTCCACCTGTCTTTTGAACGTACGCGTCAACAAAAATGTCTTGCCCCCCGTAATCGCCGACAGCCGGATTGAATATAAGCGCGAGAGGCAATCTCGCGTCAAAAAAGGTTTGAAGCGTCCCCTCAAATGTAGAGCTTAATTTGATAGGCTCGACAACGGGGATAACATGAGAGCCTAGCAAACCGCTTTTTGCCAACTCTTTCAGCGCTAGTAACTCATACTGCCGCCCTCTGAGACAAGGAAAATACATCTTGTTACCCCCTGTATCGCAATTCCAACATTTGCTCTATATCGTTCAACCGCTTCGTCAGATTGGAGAAATAGACGACCGACTTCAATTCCCGCTGTATTCGCGAAAACGCGGCAGTTGTTATATTGTTGCGCTGTTTTAACTCCGCCAGCGCAAGATTTCGCGCCTCAAGTATCGGTATTTGCTGAAACCATTCAAGGCAAACGCGGAAGCGGAACACCGGGGCTACCGGCGGCAACTCTCCGAAGTAACCGCTGACAACGTTCTCGTACTCGCGCTTGCGCAATAGCTTAAATATACAAGCGTGGTCAAGATCAGCGTCGTATTGCTCAGGCTCTCTGCCGTGTGCCTTGCTGAATATCGTATCGCGCTCCGACAGCGCGTAGATACCAACCGCCTCACCCATATCCCCAAAGCCCGATAATACCCGCTCAACACGCTCAATCTCGCGTGTTGAAGCTAACACGGATACCTTGCTGAACGCTTTGAAATAGTCCCTTAGTTGGTCGCGCAAACGGTCGAAATTATCCAACTCTGACTTGATTTCGTAGACCGTCCCCTCGCCGTTTATCATAACAAAGTCCGCGATATGCTGACCTATACGAACCTGTGACAATGCTGTCGTCGTGTTTACGCTGTGTCTTCCCGCGAGTAACTTATTCAGCAACGTGTTCATGTAGTAATACTCATTGCGCTTCTCTCTGCCCAGATGAGCATAAATATCGCTGAAAATCTCGCCGCGTGTCTTACTTTCCAGGTTATTCACATAGCGGCGCGCGACATAGTCAAACACCTTGCTTGAGCCGCTTTGAAGCAGTTCGCTGATAACGCCGCGAGTGAAAACGCGGTTGATCGCCCTGCTGTTATCAGTCACGGCACGCTCACCTCCCTCTGCCCCGCGAATATGATTGTATCACAACGCCAAATATAATTCCAGCTAAGACGTCAGTATTTGGCGACAATTGCCGACAATTACAAGCCCAATTACAAGCCCGGAATGGCGGGCCATATGCTCACCCGAAAACACACTCACCCGAAAATAATGATTGATAAATCCGCCCATTTGATGTACTGTATGCGTTGATGATTCGCGACAACAGCGCTCAAATACCGAAAAAACTTCGGTATAAACTTCGTATAAACTTCGGTATAAAGGAAAAACGGGGGTATTGGATATGACGATAAAGCTGACTGTCGGTTACTGGACGGAAAAGGAGAGGACGGCGACGACGGCGCCGGCGGGCGCCCGGCTGCTGGACTTGGCGAGAGACTGGGGTCAGGGGCGCAATCTGCCGATCATCGGCGCGCTGTATAATAATGAGGTCGTGGATCTATACGCGCCAGCCCGGGCGCCGGGGGAAGTCTATTGGCTGGATATGTCCAGCGAGCACGGTCTGCGGATTTACAAGCAAAGTGTCATCATGCTGCTGGGTCAGGCGACCCGGGAGCTTTTTCCCCACTGGCGGCTGGAGGTGCATCACGCCTTGGGGGAACACAGCTACTGCGAGCTGAACGGCACGACCAAGCCCTCCAGCCGCACCCTGGAGTTGATTGAGGAACGGATGAATCAATTGGTGGCGGAAAACGAGGCGATTGTGCCCCATGACCTGCCGGCGGCGGAGGCCGTCGCCTTGCTGGAGAAAGCCGGCTACGAGGAAACGGCGGCCTTGCTGCGGGGCGTCGCCGGGGAGCGGATTCGCGTATACAGCATGGGGGAGCAGATTTTTCATTCCTTTTACGCGTTGGCGCCGGACACCGGCTGTCTGCGGGTATTTCGCCTGGAGCAGTACGAGAAAGGCTTTTTGTTGCGTTATCCCTCGCCGGAGGCGCCGGAGCGGGTAGCGGCGCTGACCGAGATGCCCAAACTGGCCGGCGTGCTGCGGGAATCCAAGGATTGGACAAAAATCCTGAATGTGTACAATGTCTCCGGTCTTTGTCAAACGGTAAAAAAAGGGCCGGTTGCTGTCCGGGAATTGATCCATGTCTCCGAGGCCCTGCAAGAAAAATATCTGGTCAATTTAGCGGCCCAAATCCATGAGGATCGGGATAGGCTGCGGGTCGTGCTGATCGCGGGGCCTTCTTCCTCCGGCAAAACCACCTTTTGCTACCGCCTGGCAATACAATTACGGGTCTTGGGCCTGCGCCCGGTAACCCTATCCACCGACGACTATTTTGTCAATCGGGAAGAAACGCCCCTAAATCCCGACGGCTCTTATGACTACGAATCCATGCGGGCTATCAATGTGGATTTGTTCAACAGCGATTTGCGCCAATTGATCGCCGGTGAGGACACGGCGTTGCCGACATTTGATTTTAAGCGGGGCTTACGGCTGGACAAAAGCCGCTCGCTGCGGCTGGAGCCTGGCCACCCGGTGATCATTGAGGGCATCCACGCCCTGAATGAGGCCCTGACGCCGGCCATCGGCCGGGGGATGAAATTCAAGGTATATATCAGCTCCATGGTACAAATCGATATCGATTCTTACAATAGAGTGGCCACCAGCGACGCCCGCCTGCTGCGCCGGGTGGTGCGGGATTCCCAGTACCGGGGCAGGTCGGCGGAGGCTACCTTGCGGCAATGGCCGGCGGTACGGCGGGGCGAGGAACAAAATATATTTCCTTTTCAGGAGGACGCTGATACCATTTTCAACACGGCGCTGCTTTATGAGACCGGCGTATTTAAAAAATACGCCGAACCCCTGCTGCGTCAGGTGCGCCCGGATATCGCCGAGTACGCCGACGCCCAAAGGCTACTCACCCTGCTGGCCTATTTTCCCGGGATCGACGACCGGGACGTGCCCCTGAACTCCGTACTGCGGGAATTTATCGGCGGCGGCTCCATCCACGACGAGTAAGACTAATCTCGCCAGTATAACGCCAATCTTCAATATTGAATTTAAAATAAAGCGAAAAGGTGGGGAGAGCGATATGTCAACAAATGAGACAAGCAACCTGTCGGCGGAGGAAAAAAAGGATTTCATCGCGTTTATGGTGTCCGCCGGGGTGCTGCGCTTTGGCGAGTTTATCACCAAAAGCGGCCGGCCGACGCCCTATTTTATCAATACGGGCAATTACCGTACCGGCGGCCAGATCGCCCGCCTGGGTGAGTTTTACGCCAGCCTGATTCACCAGGTCTGCGGCGAGGGGTTTTTCGCCCTCCTTGGCCCGGCCTATAAGGGCATTCCCCTGGCGACGGCGGCGGCCTTCGCTTTGTGGACGCGCTATCAAATGGATCGGCCCTATTTTTTCAACCGCAAGGAGGCGAAGGATCACGGGGAAAAGGGCATCTGGATTGGCTACCAACCAGCAAACGGCGACCGAGTGATCATTGTGGAGGACGTGCTTACCGCCGGCACAGCCGTAGGGGAAATCATGCCTTTGCTCCGGAGCGCCGCTGCCGTCCAGGTCACCGACATGTTTATCTCCGTCGATCGGCAGGAATACGGCGCGACGCCCGGAAAAACGGCGGTCGCCCAGGTAACGGAGGAATTCGGGCTTCGGGTGCGCTCCCTGGTGACGGCTCGGGATATCCGGGACTGGCTGGCGACGGCAGGCGGCGACCGGGAAATCCTGGGGCAGATGGACGCCTATATGGACAAATACTGCGTTTTTGACCAGGTTTGATCTGTTTACAGGTAGCACAGTGTCAGGCCCAGCGTGCCGGGGCCGGTATGGACACCGATGACGGCGCCTGTCTCAGCGAAATTATCCACGGTCTTGCCGTAAGCGGCCTCCACTTTTTCCCGCAGGATCACGGCCAGGCTCTCGCAGGCGCCGTGGATGACACCCAGGCGCAGAGGCGTGTGGTCGCTCAACAGCTTCAGACCATGATCCACCATTTTTTGTATGGCCTGGCGCTGGCTCCTGACCTTGCCAAAAGACTCGTATACGCCGTCCTTGACATGGATCAGCGGCTTGATGTTGAGCACGGAGCCGAAAAGGGCGGTCACCTTGCCGATACGGCCGCCTTTATAGAGATATTCCAGAGTGTTCAGGCAAAACATGGTTTCAGTATGGGCGGCGACCAGGGTCAAATACTCCAAAACCTTCTCAGCCTTGGCGCCCGCCTCGATCAAACGGACAGCCTCCATCACCTGGAGTCCCATCCCAAAGCTGATGTTGCGGCTGTCAAAGGTATAAATCCTGGGGCTGATCTCCCGGGCGGCGGTTTCCGCCGCGTTGATAGTGCCGCTCAGGGCGCCTGACAGATGAATGGAAATGATTTGGCAATCAGGGTTTTCCGCCAGAATCTCCCCGTATGCCTGTCGGAAATCCTCTTGCGTGGGCGTGGAGGTTTTGGGCAAACGATCGCCGGCAGCCAGGAGCAAGGGGTAAAAATCCTTGGCCTCCAACTCCTTCCCATCCAGATAATTGGCGCCCTCGGGAAAATGTATGCGCAAGGGAACAATGGTCACCCGATGTTTTGCCGCGAAATCCCGCGGCAGATCCGCCGTGCTGTCCGTTACAATCCGTATCGCGTTTTTTGTCATTAGCCGATCCTTCTTTCTTTGCTTACACGCTATAAATTGCTATTGAGTAAAGCGCCCGCCTAAGGTCGCTTCAGGGTTAGTTCCGCCAAGCCTTTTTTAGGGCAAAGCCAGTCCCCGGATCTCACTGATCGACGAGTAACCTTCCTGGGCCAGCCAGCGCTCAAGGCCACTGATGATCTTGGGAACGCAATGGGGATCAATAAAATTGCCCGCGCCCACGGCGACGGCCGCGGCGCCGGCCAGAAAAAACTCCGCGGCGTCCGCCGGGCTGACGATACCGCCCATGGCGATAATCGGTAAATTTACCGCCTGAGCCGTTTCCCAAACCATACGCAAGGCTATGGGCTTGATGGCGGGGCCGGACAGACCGCCCACCTGTCGGGCCAGGATCGGGCGCCGGGTTTTGATGTCGATAGCCATCCCCAGCACAGTATTGATCAGGGACAGGATATCAGCGCCCGCGCCGGCCACCGCCCTGGCGATGGCCACTATGTCCGCGACATTGGGGGAAAGCTTGACGATGAGCGGCAGGGCGCAATGCTCGCGAACCGCCTCGGTCACCTGGGCGGCCAACCGCGGATCGGTACCGAAAAACATGCCGCCGCCGCTGACGTTGGGACAGGAGATATTGACCTCCAGGGCGCTCAACCCGTCGGCGCCCTCCAACCGGCGGGCGATTTCGCCAAATTCCGCTATGGAGTGCCCGTTGATATTGGCGATTACCCTGGCGCCCTGAGACTTGAGCCAAGGCAATTCCTCCCGCAGAAAAGCGTCAACACCGGGATTTTGCAGGCCGATGCTATTCAGCATACCGGCGGGGGTCTCGGCGATCCTGGGTGAATCGTTGCCGGCCCTGGGCGCCAGGGTCAGACCCTTTACCATAATGGCGCCGGGAACCGACGGCGGATAATACCGGGCAAATTCCCGGCCGAAGCCAAAAGCGCCGGAGGCGGCCAGCACGGGATTGGGCAAGGTCAGGCCCGCCAGACGCACTTCAAGGCTGGTCAAGGAAAAACACCTCCTTGCCGTCAAAGACCGGGCCGTCATAACAGATCCGGCGTTGCTGGATGGTACCTGAAGCGTCCTTGATCTTTACGGCGCAGCCCATACAGGCGCCCAAGCCGCAACCCATGCGTTCTTCCAGGGATACTTGCGCCGGCAGACGAAAGCGGCGGCAAAGCCCGGTCACCGCCCGCAAAAAGGGCATGGGGCCGCAGGCATAAACGATGTCAACGGCGCCGGATCCCGGGCCGATGCCCGCCCCGGGGCCGCCGCCGGGATCCGCGTCAGCGCTGGCTCTGGGGCCAGCGGCAGCGGCATGGTCTGTGCCAGCGGCATGGTCTGTGCCAGCGGCAGTATCCGCGCCCGGGGCGGCGACCGCGTCGCGGCCCGCGCCAGCGCCGGCGAGCAAATACCGCTCCAACGGCCCGGTGATCAAACCGGCGAAACCGGCGGAGCCGTCTTCTGTAGCGATTTGCGCCCGGCAGCCCAAATCACCCAGCTGCCCAAGCCCAAAAAGACGATCCAGGGAAGCGCCGCCCAAAAAAGCGCTGACCTGATGGCCGGCCTGGCGCAACGCCTGGGCCAGGGGCAGCAATGGCGCTATGCCCATACCGCCGCCCACCAGCGCCGCCCGCCCCGGCTCAACCCCCGGCCAAGTAAAACCATTGCCCAAAGGACCGAGAATATCCACCTGCCGGCCGGCCTGCCACCGGCTCATTTGAGCTGTGCCCTCGCCTACCACTCGGTAAACAATCTGGCAACGACCCGCCCCAGCCGCGATGCCAGCCAGGCCAAAGGGTCGCCGTAAAAAAGGCGCCCAGTTTTCCCCCAACCTGAGCATAACAAACTGGCCCGGTCGGGCGGCGGCGACCAAAGCCGGCGCCAACAGCGTCATCTCATACAAGCCCGGCGCCAGCGATTGATTCTTTTCCAAAAAAGCGCCCTCAGTATTCTCCGCCAAATTCATCCTCCCCGCGCATATACTCCCCACTAGGACAAGCCCTATCCCCTCAAGACCCCGGGCAAGGCTGCCCGGATTTCCGCCAGAATTCCCGCCGCCGCGGCCTGGGGATCAGCCGCCCTGGTAATGGGCCGGCCTACCACCAAATAATCCGCCCCGGCGGCTATGGCCTCACCCGGCGTCATGACCCGGCGCTGATCCGCCAAGTCGGCGCCGGCCGGGCGCACACCGGGACAAACAATCAGAAAATCCTCGCCCGCCGCCTGGCGGATAGCCCGGATTTCCCTGGGGGACGCCACAACACCGGCCAGGCCCGAACTTCGGGCCAGCATCGCCAGACGAACGGCGTTGACCTCCGACGCCGGCGGCAACCCAACCTCAATCATATCCTCCTCAGCCATGCTGGTCAAAATTGTAACGGCGATCAGCGCCGGCGGTCTCAGGTTTTCCGCCTCCCCGTACTGTCGCAGGCCGTCAGCCGCCTGAGCCATCATCCGCAGCCCCCCCAGGGCGTGAATATTGATCATATCCGCCCCCAAACGGCAGGCTTGGCGGCAAGCTTGGGTGACGGTATTGGGGATATCGTGAAACTTCAAATCCAAGAACACTTTTTTCACCAACGCTTTCAGCTTCGACACCATTCGGTCGCCGGCGGCCAGGTACAATTCCAGGCCAACCTTAAAATAAACCGCCGCCGGCAAAGCCTCCGCCAGGGCCATCGCCTGTCGCTCATCGGGAAAGTCCAGCGCGATGATCAAGCGTTCCGCCGGGGGAATGACGGGATGAGGCAGACAAGGTTGGGTCAGACTGTCGGACATGTGGCGCCTCCTAAAAATATATTTCGAAATGGCTTTTGGGACATACACCGGTCAAAGATACGCTCCGGTCAGGCGTACACCTGGCCTTCCCGCATGGTAATTCTGCCCCGGTAAAGGGTCAGCACAGGCCAGCCCCGCAAAGTCAGGCCGGCAAACGGCGTATTTTTGCCCAGGGAATAAAAGGCGTTTGGATCCACCTTTTTAACTTTTCCCGGATCAATGGCTACCAGATCGGCCACCGCCCCCGGGGCTATGGTCGCCGGCGGCCGGCCTAGAACAGCGGCCGGCCCGAGGATAAACCGGGCCAGCAGATCTAAAATCGGCATTTTTTCCCGGAGCACCAACGTGTCCCAAACCACCGCCAACGCCGTTTCCAAGCCACTGATCCCATTAGGCGCCTGAGCGAAGGGCCGGGCCTTGGCGTCGGCTGACCAGGGAGCGTGATCCGTGGCGATACAAGTGATCAAGCCGCTTTTCACCGCCGTCGCTACCGCTTGGCGATGGGACTCGTCTCGCAGGGGCGGGCTGACTTTGCCCATTGTATTGCCTCCTCGCAGGACTTCGTCCGTCAGCCGCAGATGATGGGGCATCGCCTCGGCGGTAACGGCGATCCCTTCCCTTTGAGCAAAGCGCAGCAAGGCCACCCCTTCCGCCGTGCTAAGATGAGCGATATGCGCCCTGCCGCCGGTTTTTTGCGCCAAGAGTATATTGCGGGCAATAGGAACAGCCTCGCTGACAGCGGATATACCCGGCAGATCCATTTCCCGGGAAATAACGCCCCCGTGGATCAGGCCGTCCCTTTTTAATCCCGGATCCTCACAATGGTCAATAACTGGCAGACCCAGCGCCTTAGCCCTGTATAGCGCCGCTTCCATGATGCCGCTGTCCCATATAGGCATCCCATCGTCGGAAAAAGCCGCCGCCCCGGCATCTTTCAGGGCGGCCATATCAGTAAGTTCCTTACCCGCCAACCCTTTGGTCACCGCGGCGATGGGCAAAAGCCTGGCCAGGCCGGAAGCCGCCGCCCGCTCTCTCAGATAGGACAAAACCTCCGGCTTGTCGGCTACCTGGCCGGAATTAGGCATGGCGCACACTGTGGTAAAGCCGCCGGCCGCGGCGGCCATCAGGCCGCTGGCTACAGTCTCGTTGGCCTCGCCGCCAGGGGCGCGCAAATGAACATGCAAATCCGTCAGCCCCGGCGCCAGAATGCAGCCCTCCAAGGACAGGCGCTGATCGGCCGCCGCCCGCCCCAGACTGCCGGGCGGATATATACCCTCAATTCGCTCTCCCCGGATTTTTATGTCAAAGGGCTGGAATATACCTGCCACCGGATCAGCCAACGTAGCGCCGGTAAGCACTTTTACCTCGTTTACCACGGGCATTCTCCTTATCTCAAAGGGGACGCTATTTAACGTCTAAAAAGATCCCTCATTCTCTGTCGTTCCAGTATATCACAAAAAAATGCGTCAGTTCGCCGGTTTTGTAAAAAAAATATGCTTCCGGCAGGGTTGATTTGTCGAGACCATTCTATTATACTAGTATAGTAATGATATCATCGTTCTAGCATAAAAACTTGTGCCGCCGATAGCGGCTTCACACATTTTTCAAATACCCTCGGCAGGTTTTATTCCTCAACATGGAGAATACATAGTATAGAGAATACATAAGAAGTAAATGCAAAGGGAGAAATTGGGCTGGCCGCGGGGAAGATCGGGGAACTGAAAGGGGCGCGGGGTAATGACCGGATACATGCCATGGGACAAAAGCTGGCGCATCTTAATCACATATATCTCCTGGATTCAGCCGGATCTGCCGGGTATGGAAAACTCACCGGTGCTGCCAGCCTATCCGATCTTTATTTCTTCTTTGCGGGGCGGACTGGAAAGTCCGGATCTGTATTCCGCCATCGCCGGGGCTATGGTGTTTTTATTGGGGCACGAGCCGGAGGAACCGATCAACAGCCTTTATTGCGCCTGGCTGCGGATGTACAATGACGAGCTGGCGATACGGCTTTTTTATGAGGGGACGGAAATGACCGCCCAGTACAATATGCCCCAGGCGATCTGGCTGCTGCAAGCATCCTTGCTTCTGGAGCCATACTCCTATGAGACAAATTACAATCTCAGCCTGGCGTTCAATCAGCTGGGCACACAGCTGCAACGCAAAGAGCGGCATCGGGAGGCGGGCGATTGCTACCGCCAGGCCCAACAATACCTTGACAACGCCAGCCAAATTAAAGACCAGGGCGAGGGCGCTGTGTTTTTCCAAGGGCCGGAGCCGGAGCAACCCAGAGGCTACATCGGCTGATGCCGGCGGGCCAAAAAGAGGTATGGATTCCGGGACAAGGCACGGAATGACGAAAGGGACAAGGTACGGAATGAGGGGGTGAGTCCTCAGCGGGAGGGTGAAAATGCTGGGCATGATTCAGGTATATACCGGCGACGGCAAAGGGAAAACCACGGCGGCCATCGGCTTGGCCATACGGGCGCTGGGCGCCGGCAAAACCGTGCTATTTCTTCAATTTATGAAAGCCAAGGGCTACAGCGAGCATCAAATTCTCAGCCGCCTGGCGCCGGACTTGACGCTGGCGACATTGGGCAAGCCTTTTTTCGTGGCCCCGGCAGGTACCATATCGGAGGAAGACAAAGCCAAATGGGGCGACAGCGTGGTGATTTTTCCGCCGGGCCAGCCGCCGGCGGATTATCTGGCGTTGGTAGCGGCCGGGCTGGAGCGGGCGGAGGCTGCTTTGCTGAGCGGCAATTATGACGTGGTGGTGCTGGATGAGATCAACGTCGCCCTGCATTTTGGCCTGGTGGATTGGGCCAGGCTGGCGGATATGCTGGACAGAAAAGCGGCCGGGACAGAGGTCATCCTGACCGGCAGGCGCGCGCCGGATCCGTTGCTGGCCAAAGCCCACCTGGTAACGGAAATGCGAGAGATCAAGCATTATTACCGGGATCTGGGCCTGGAGGCTCGGCTGGGTATTGAGAATTAGAGTTCGGTTCTAGGCCGGCCTCCGCGATCAGCGGACTTAGCTCGCCGCTGAAAATCAGGGTCAGGAAATGCAAGGCCCGACTGGCGGCCAGGTACAAAAGGCGCCGGTGCTCCGGCCAGGCGTAGTTGATGTTGTTGACCTCCCAAAGGATGGCGGCGTCAAATTCCAACCCTCTGACCAGATGCAAAGGCAGGATCATGCCGCGGCCCAAATCCGCCTGGCCGGCGTCCCGTACCAGCTGCAAGGCCGCGCGATTCTTGATCTGCCCGTAAAGGGCCTCGGCCTGGCCGGCGGTCTTGCAAATCACGGCGATGGAGGCGGCGCCGGCCTGCCGGAGGCGTTTGATCGCGTCCAGCAGCAATAGCGCGGCGCCCTCCGATTCCTTGGCCCCCAGGATCTCCACCGGCCCGCTATGGCGCTCAAACGGCGTCATCAAATCCGGCGCCGACAGAAAGCGACGGCAAAAACCGCTGATTTCCCAGGAGCTGCGATAACTCTCCCGCAATATGGCCGGCTCCGACTCCGGATCGCCCATGATAGCGCCGACGCTCAAATAGTCCGGCAAGGAATCCGTCCTGACCAGGCTTTGCTGGACGTCGCCCAGAATAGTAAAATTAGCTTTGGGAAACCATTTTCTCAGCAACATATAGTGCAGGGGGCCGTAGTCCTGAGCCTCATCCACGATAACCTGCCGGATTTGCGGGTGATCAGCGGTACCTTCCAGCAATAGGCGCAGCCAAAGCAAGCCGGCGGCGTCACTGTCGTCGTTCGGCGACCCTTGGGCGCAGGCCAGGCGAATCTCCTCAATACCATCAGGTAAAGGCAATTTCTTTGACAAACGGTAAAACAAGGTTTTATCCGCGAACAACCGTCGGTAAAGGCCGGGAATATCTATCCGCGTCAAATCCTCCAGCGCCCGGTTCAGATAAGCGCTACGCTTCATGGAAAGCAGCCGGGCAAAAGAAAAAATCTCCAGCTGCCGCTCCGGGTAGTCACTGACAAAAGCTTGCAGCTCCGGCAGGCGCCGCCGCCTGGCCTGATGCGCTTTGAGGGAGATCCGCCGCCTGAGACGCTCCAAACGTTTGGCCAATGGCATAATGCCCTGATCCTGACGCAATTCCCGGCGCAATTCCTGTCGGTCGGCGATCCAGGCGCCATGATAATAAAATTCCGGCAAGGTTTTCAGCCGCCGCTCGTAATATACCGCCAATCGCCGTAGCAAGACGCTGAAAACCTCGGAGGTCTTAAATCTGATGATAGCCTGCCGCAGCCGGAAAAGGGCCGGCTCCGTCTCGCCCAGCAGCCGATCCAGTTGCCGCTCCCCGGAGACGGTTCGGGTATCGTCGGGCAGGTTGGCCGTAAAAATATCGTCGAAGGTGAGGCTGGTGATATTTTCTTCCCCCAGCTCCGGCAAAACCCGGTTGATATAGCGGCTAAACAGGCGGTTGGGAGAGAGAATGAGGATTTCCCCGTATTTCAGGGCATCCTGATGATCCTGATACATCAGGAACGCGGCCCGGTGCATCGCCAGGCTGGTTTTGCCGCTGCCGGCGCAGCCCTGGATGAGCAATACCCGCCTGCTCTTGTCCCGGATCAGGATATCTTGAGACTCCTGGAGGCTTTCCACGATGGAGCGCATTCTGGGGGACGCTTGCTGGGACAGCAGCTTTTTTAAAATATCGTCCTTGATGTGCAGCCCGGTATCAAAATAATATTCCAACTCGCCCAGGCAGATCTCATACTGACGCTTGAGCAGCAAGGCGCCGCTGATTTCCCCCAGGGGCGCCTTAAACGAGGCCGGCCCCAGCGCTGAACGGTAAAACAGACCGGATAAAGGCGCGCGCCAGTCACAAACCTGGATTTGGCCGGTCAGGGGATCCCGCAGGTTGGCCCGGCCGATGTAATAGCTGTCGCAGGCCATGCCGTCCTCAGCGAAATCGACCCTGCCAAAATAAGGGCGGTCTTTCATGCCCTGGAGTTGGCCAAGCCGGTTGGTATAGACCTTGTAAGCCGCCAGTTGGGTTTGCAGGCCGGCCAGATATTGGGCTGTCTCCGCCTGCTTGTCCCGATCGCCGCGGAAAGAAGGCTGATTTTCCTGTAATTCCTCCCTGGCCTGGCGCAGCTTTTCCCGCTCGCCGTCAAGCGCCGCGATCAATTCCCTCAAATTGCGCTGAATCAGGGCCTGGGTGTGCTTTAAATAAACCCGCTCATGCAGAAAATCCATATCCTGCCCGGCCGGCTCCTCCGACTCTCGCTCACTCATGGATCCTCACCTCCCGCGATCGGGCACCAAGAGGCATCAGGCCAACCGCTCCAGGACAGACAGGACGTAGTCCCCAAAGACCTGACAAGTGACGCCTTTTTGGTCGCCGGTCACCATGTGCCGCTTTTCTTCCAACAAGCAAATATCCAAGGCGCGATTCAGGCGATCCGCCGCCTCCCGC
This sequence comes from Peptococcaceae bacterium, assembly GCA_031265035.1. Taxonomy (GTDB): domain Bacteria; phylum Bacillota; class Peptococcia; order DRI-13; family UBA5745; genus JAISDE01. The sequence continues at coordinate 27,686 of JAISDE010000195.1, forward strand.
CGGCCGATGTGGGAGAGCAGCATAGCCGCGGCCCGCAAAAGGGAGGCGGGATTGGCGTAAATCGCCCGGCCCTGGGCCACCATCCGATCACCGGAGCCGTGAATCGCCTCAAACATAGCGTATTTTTTTCCAATATTGGCGCTGCCGGCCGTGCCGACGCCGCCCTGAATCTGCGCCGCCTCGTCGGTAATGATGTCCCCGTACAGGTTGGGCAGCACCACGACCTGAAAGCCGGCCCGAACCCGCTCATCGATCAGGTTGGCGGTCATAATGTCCACATACCGTTCGGTACAGGTGATGTCGGGATACTCACCGCCGATCTCATGGAAGATCTCCAGGAATTTGCCGTCGGTGGTCTTGATCACGTTGGCCTTGGTAACGGCGGTGACTTGGGTTTTCCGGTTTTTGACGGCGTAGTCGAAAGCGGCCCTGATGATCCGCCGGCAACCCTCATCGGTGACTAAGGTAAAGTCCACCGCCAAATCCGGGGAAACAGCGAAGCCTTTGCTGCCCACAGCGTAGGCCCCTTCCGTGTTTTCCCGGAAAAAGACCCAGTCGATGCCCAACTCCGGCACCCGCGTCGGCCGCAGGTTGGCGAAAAGATCCAACTCCCGGCGCATGGCCACATTGGCGCTCTCGATATTGGGGCCGGCGTCGCCTTTTTGCGGGGTTCTGGTGGGACCCTTCAAAATGACCGGGCAAGCCCTCAACTCCGCTAAAGTATCATCGGGAATGGCTTTGCCTGTCAGCAAACGATTCTCAATCGTCAGCCCATTGATATCCCGAAACTCGATCTCCCCCGCCGCCAGCTGCCCGGCCAGCAAACGCCCCAAAATCCGCCGCGTCTCGCCCATAATGATCGGGCCGATGCCGTCGCCGCCGCAAAACCCGATGATCAGCGGATTGAGACTTTGATAATCGGTAAAGGCGCCTTGGGATTTGATCGCCGCCGCCCGCTGCCACTGTTCTTCCAAAAGTTGGGCAAATTTCTCGCAGGCGATTTGAATTTCTGGTCGCACACTCATTTCTCCTGTTCCTTAAAATTTTGCTCTGATTCAAAATATCGCTCTCGCTCTCGCTTGATCTGATTGGCCTGCCCGACTTGATTGAGGTCGCCGGTCAGCAGCTTGAGCAGGTTTTCCTTGGCGTTGTGGATATGGAGAACGGTCAGCCGCTCCGCCTCCTCCCCGTCTCCCCGGCAGATCGCCTCCAAAATCAGGCGGTGCTCGGCGACAGATTTTTTGGTGCGGTCAACGGCTATGAGGGAAAGCTGCCGGTAACGCCTGACCATATGATGCAGATCCTTGAGCACATGCCGCAAAGTACGGCTGTCACAGCAGGAGAAAATCTGCTCATGAAAACGGGAATCCAAATCGCTGATTTGTTCCTCATAGGATTTCAGGGCATAAAACTCCTGCAACTCCACGATTTCCCGCAGGCTCCCGGCCTGGGCCTCGGTTATGTTCTCCGCCGCCCAACGGGAGGCCAGGCCCTCAATATACCCCCGGATGGCGTAAATGTCCAGCAGATCTTTGTGATCCACGCCCAGCACGACGGCGCCCTTGTTGGGCACGATGCGCACCAGGCTTTTTTGCTCCAGCATCCTGAGCGCCTCCCGCACCGGGGTGCGGCTGACGCCAAGCTCGGCGGAAAGCCTTGACTCGTTCAGGTTTTCCCCCGGGGGGATCTTGCCGCTGAGGATGCTTTCCTCCAGACGGGTAAAAACCTGATAACTGAGGGAATGGGGTTGGTCGCTAAGTGGCTCGCCGCGGCCAGGCATTTCCAGCGCCTTCATGCGATTCCCTCCCGCGCTTTACTTTCACTGGTATTAACATTGCTCCACTACTCCGCTGTATTAACATTGCTCCACTACTCCGCGACATTAACATTACTCCACTATGTCCGGTTTGTAAAGAGAAACCAGGTCTTCCAATTCCTCGTCGCTGATCACAGTTTCCCGGCCATCGGCATATTGCCGATCGATCCACGCCTTGATCCGCTCCACCAGCGGATCCTGTTTGCCGACCTGCTTATCCGCCGACAAACCATAATGATCGTTGAGCCAATAAGCGATCCCCGCCAGGCCGCTGGTACTGCTGATCGCCACGGCGGCGGGCCGGTTCAGCAATTGGCTGGTATCGAAGATATTGTAGATTTCCTCATCCTTCATCAGGCCGTCGGCGTGAATACCGGCCCTGGTCACATTGAAATGCTTGCCCACAAAAGGCGTCATAGGCGGCACCCGATAGCCGATTTTTCTCTCGTAATAACGGGCGATCTCCGTAATAACCGTAGGATCCATCCCGTTGAAGGAGCCTCGCAGGGAGGCGTACTCAAACACCATCGCCTCCAGGGGGATATTGCCGGTACGCTCGCCGATGCCCAGCAAGGAGCAATTGACGGCGCAGGCCCCGTACAGCCAGGCGACGGCGGCGTTGATTACCGCTTTGTAAAAGTCGTTGTGCCCGTGCCATTCCAGCAATTCCGACGGCACATCGGAATAATGCTGCAAACCGTAGATGATGCCCGGCACGCTGCGAGGCAAGGCTACGCCCCAATACGGGATGCCGTAGCCCATGGTATCGCAGGCCCGGATTTTGATGGGAATCCCCGCCTCCTTGGACAGCCCCGTCAGGGCGTTGACAAACGGTACCACAAAGCCGTAAAAATCGGCCCGGGTAATATCCTCCAAATGGCAGCGGGGCCGCACGCCCAAATCCAACGCCTGGGAAACGACAGCGAGATAACCGTCCATGGCCTGTCGCCGGGATTTACCCAGCTTCTTGAAAATGTGGTAATCAGAGCAACTGACCAGTATGCCGGTCTCTTTGACCCCCATGTCCTTTACCAACTGGAAATCTTCTTTGGTGGCGCGAATCCAGGTGGTAATCTCCGGATAATCGTACCCCAGGGCCAGGCATTTTTGCAGGGCGTCCCGGTCTTTTTGACTGTAGAGGAAAAACTCCGTCTGCCGAATAATGCCCTGTGGCCCACCCAGGCGGGACAGCATTTTGTATAAATCCACTATCTGCTCCACTGTATAGGGCGCTCTGGATTGCTGCCCGTCCCGAAAGGTGGTGTCGGTGATCCAGACTTCTTTGGGCATCCCCAGCGGTACCTGGCGATGATTGAAGGGCACCTTGGGTACCTCACTGTAGGGGTACAACTCCCGGTACAAATTGGGTTCCGGCACATCCTGCAACGAATACTTGTAGGGATCTTGTTCCAATAAATTGCTGTTTTTGCTAGGCTCGATCATGGTTTACCTCCTTGGGACTCGTCAAACAATAAATTGACGAATCCTTGTACTCTGTGGCGCCTAATATTGGCAGGACGGCAAGTGAATACTTGTATGCAATTATACAGACAGTATATCACACATCCCGACCCTGTCAAGGGAGCGGCGGCGCCGCGTATTTAACTTGTATTTAAGGTATTTAAGCTGGATTTAACGCTTGTATTTAACTTGAAATTGGGATAAATACGCGGTATTATAGGTTTAATTTTTAGATCTTGAAATCGAAAAGAGGCGCGTATACTTATGATGAAAAGATTTTTCGCAGTGATCATTCCCCTCTGCCTTGTCGCGGTATTGCTTGCCCCACCGGCGCCCCGCGCCCTCGCCGCGCCGACGTTAAACGACGGCGTAAACGGCGACTTTATTCTGGAGTGGCGCGACAAACTGTCCGGTATGGATTTGCCCGGGTATTATCTGGTCGGTTATACCGGATCCGGCGGCGACGTCGCGATTCCCGACGGCGTGTATGGCGTTTTGAGCGGGGCGTTCCCGGATAAGGCGGCGATCACGGGCATCTATATGCCCGACAGCGTGCAATTTCTCGGTTTTGGCCTTTTCGAGGGCTTTACAGCGTTAAAGAGCGCGCGTCTGCCCAGGGAAATGCCGTATATCCCGGGATGGGTTTTCAAAAACTGCTCGTCCCTGACCAACGTCACAATGCCGGAACGGTTCACCAGTGACGACTACATCGGCATTGCGCCTGAGACATTTCGCGGGACCAAAATCAAAAGCATCACCATTCCCGACGGCGCGAAGAATATTGGCGAAAAAGCATTCTGGGACTGCCCGGAGCTTGAGAGCGTCACCATCCCGCCCAGCGTGTACGGCATAACCCGGGTGACGAATCAAGAGTCGCCCGAATACGGCGACACACCCTTCAGCAAAGGCGGCGCGGCGACGCGAGTAGTGATTTACGGCGTACCCGGCTCACCCGCCGAGTCATTCGCGCGGGATTGCGGCATCGGCTTTAATAAGCCTTATGAGGCGCCGAATTATCTTGACGAGGCGGACAAATTTATCGCCGGGCTGCCAACCTACAAGCCCGTGGACAGCGCCGCGATCAAGTCGCTGGCGGCGCGGCTGCTTGAGGCCAAAGCGGCCCAGCGGGTTCCCCACTCGTCCCCGCCCCTTGGTCACATTACTCGTCTCTCGAACAGCATGACAAAGAGCGAGCGCTATGAGGCGTTACTGCGGGGCGCGCGTTCCGACCCAGCCGCGCTGGCGTTTTATACCCAGTCGGATTATGGGTTTGACGTGTCCAATACCAGCGGGCTTATAGGTCTCATTCTGGAAAGAATGGCGAGGAAAATTACCGACGGGCTCAATACCGACTATGAGAAAACCCTGGCGATTCACTATTGGGTAGCGGACAACATCTATTACGATTATCCGCTGAAGCGCTGGATCGAGGACGAAAAAAATGCCCCCGCGCCGGATAAATCCGCGCTCAGCCCCACCGGCGTGCTTGAGCTGGGGCGCACCGTATGCGAAGGTTATAGCAGGCTCACTGTCTCATTGCTGCGGGCGATCGGCATACCCGCCCGTTATGTGTCGGGCAACGGCGAACCCGGACACACCTGGTATGAGGCCTTCGCGGATAACCGCTGGATACTGGCGGACTCAACCTGGGACAGCGGCAACACTTGGGACGACGGGGGAATTACCGCGTCCGGGGGCGTCAGGCAGTCCCTGCCCTACTTTGACGCCAGCGTCGCGTCTTTCGCGTCCAATCACAACGTCGGGCAGGGGTGTGTCAATTATTTGGCGGAGGCTTTTGGTGAATTCAGCGATTTTCTGGGGATCATTACACTTGACGACAAATTGGCGAGGATTTGGTGTTTGCCGTCAGAAACAATAGATGAGTTTGTCGTACCCGACTATGTAACAAATATGGGCAGCTCGCTCTTGAATCATGTGACTATTCGCGCCAATATCAAAAAACTGGTCATACCGGGCAATGTCACACAAATCACTTGGGGCAGCTATCCGGGAAACAGCTACCGGGGCGCGGAGCATCTCGCGCTTGATATGCGCGAGGTTCCCTATCGCGTCGGCGCTATGTGGGGCGCGACCCGGTTGACCCTGGGCACAAATGTTAAAACTATAGCGGATCAGGCGTTTACCAGTAATTTTTATCTCTCTACTGTGGAGCTGCCGGCGACGGTGGAGAATCTCAATGTCACCGCCTTTGACGACAGCGAGCTAAAGGCCGTGATCATCCGTAACCCCAACATCGCGTTCTTCAAAACCGATAATTTCTCGCATGGCGGCGGCATTACCTTTTACGCCCCCGCTGGCTCGGCGACTGAAAAGGGATTACAGGCGCATTTTGTGAAATTCGCCTTTCATGGCAACCGGGTACTGCCGCTGGAAACGGCGCCCGCTGAATGGGCGAGAGCCGGTGTCGAGAGGGCAAAATCCCTGGGCATTGTGCCGTATTATCTCGACTATGCCCCCAGCGCGAATATTACCAGGCTTGAGTTTTGTCGCCTGGCCGTGGCCCTGTACGAAAAGATTAAAGGTCCGGCGCCGCTGCCCGCTTATCTCTCCGCCGATCCCCTGGGGCTGTTCCTTCTTGACAATGTTGACTCGGAACACGCGAACCCCGTCACCTTCGCGGACACCTGGGATCTGGACGTCTATAAAATGTACGCCCTGGGCGTAATCGGCGGTGTCGGCAAAGACGAGTACGGCCGGGATATCTTTGATCCCTACGGCGAGCTTTCCCGGGAGCAGGCCGCCTCTATGCTCGCCAGGCTGTACGCCGCGCTGGGCAAACCGCTGGCGGACGCCGCCCCCTCATTTACGGATAAAGCCAATATCTCCTCCTGGGCCGCGGCGGTCGTCGGCAAAGTACAGGCGGCTGGCATAATGGGCGACGTAGGCGGCGGGAGATTCGATCCCCGGGGGCGCTATACGCGGGAGCAGAGCATTATAACCCTGCTGCGGATTTGGGACGCCGTAAACTGAGCGACCGTAAACTGAGCGAAGGTTGATTTTAACCATATCGAATTTACCGTATCGAGTTTGAGGCGGTTAGAATTCAGACCTGGTCAGACCTGGTCAGACCTGGGCTGTCTAACCGTATTGACTGTAATAAACTGTAATAACAAAAAACGGCAGCCGATTTACCAATCGGCAGCCGTTTTTGTTTGCGCTCTTGTTTGGCCTTGTTGGCGCTCTTGTTTGCGCCTCAAATCCATCAGCCGCGTTCAGGCTTACCGCGTGATCCGCACCGGGGCGGAAGCTCTCGGCTTCGACGCCAGGGTGTCCTGCCACTCGCTCCGCAAGACCTTCGGCTATCACGCCTGGAAGCACGGCATATCGCCCGCGGTGATCATGAAGGTCTACAACCACTCATCCCTGGCCGTGACCCAATGCTACCTGGGCATTACCCAGGACGATATCAATGATTGCTATAGCAAGCTGGCGGACATGGTGTGAGTACCTCGGATAATATATACGAGTATCTCAGATAATATGTACGAGTACCTTAAATGATATATCGGCTCAGGACGGGAATTTTGCCGATCAGCCAGCTGACGAGAAAGCTGCCGGCAAAAATGGCGGCTGAGATTAGCGGCACAGAAAGGAGGGGATTGAAGGCCAGCGGGCTTAGGCCGGCCTCGCTCAAGGCAATGAGAAACAGGTCGTGAGCCAGATACATGCCAAAGCTATATCTGGACACCAGCAGGATCCGCGCTTCCAGCCCCCGAGCTGAGGGCCTGGCCCCGGAGACGCCGGCGCCAACTCTGGCTCCGGCCGCCTCAGCCCGCCCCGACGCCGCCGCGAACCGGGTTTGGAAAAAGAGAAAAACGGCCAAGGCCGTAGCGGCGGTCGTAGGCAGCAGGTAGCCATAAAAATGATCCCTGACGGCACCGTCGGTCAGGAGCGCGAAACGGCTGTTGGCGACCACAGTAAACGCCGCCCCGGCCAGACCGGCCAGGTAGATAACCTTCCGCGCCCGGGCCGACGGGGGGAAAGCGCCGAAATAATATCCCCCCACAAAATAAACGACGTACCCCATGACAAAAAACAAGGACAAATGGGTACGCGCGGTGATCAAGGCATCTTTGGCTGGCAGGGGAAAGAGCAAAATAAAAGGCCACACAAGGCTGAACAAAGAGGACAAGATCAAAAAATACCTGGTCAGGCCCTTGTCCGCCGCGATTTGCCGCAGGAAGGGGACGATCAGGTACAGACCGGCGATCATATAGAGAAACCACAGATGATAATTGCCCCGCACAAAGGCGCCCACCGCCGACTTCAGGGCAGCGGCGTCCACCGCCGCCTCGGTGTCCCGGAGCAGCCGGGCGGTATTGATCAGGCTATAGCAAGCCGACCAAAAAATATAGGCGACCCCGATCCGGAAAATATACTTGCCCGCCAAATCCCGCCCAGCGATGGGCTTGGCGGGATCCAAAAACAGCCGCCCGCTGATCATGACAAACAAGGGGACGCAAAACCGCGCCGCGCTGTCATAAAGGTTCAGCGCCTGCCAGGCGAAGGAGTCGGCGGGCGCGCCAAACCAATCGGCGGCCGATACATGGAGCGCGATCACCGCGAAGGTGGCTAAAACCCGCAGAGCGTCAAGATAGATGAGCCTTTGCCCGTTTCGCATGACAACAGCCCCTTTCCCCGTAATGCTGATTCGGATTTGTTTCCTAGAATGATGTCCCCTTTGATAAACATCTCAAATATTTTGGCGGGATTACCCACCACCGACCACAGCGCCGAAACAAGTATATTGGTGTCCGCTAAAATATTATGACATCGGCCGCTAAAATATCACCTAATCGTCCCGCCGGCTGATTTCCGCCCCGGCCTGCCGTAGCTTGCCTACCAGGTCGTCATAGCCCCGATCGATGAAACGTATGCGAGGTAAAGGCATCCCAACCCCGCGGCGCACGCTATAGAATGACCGCGGTATTATTTGTCGTTGTAATGACCGCGGCATTGAGCGAATATTACTTTCCCATCTTGCAAACAGTATACAATACGGTTATCTTCATCTATACGACGCGACCACCAGCCAGATAAATCGCCCCGCAACGACTCCGGCTTGCCTATGCCATCATATCCGCCACGCTCAATATCCTTTATCAGCTGATTTATACGGTTTAGCGTCTTTTTGTCTTGTGTTTGCCAGTATATATAGTCATCCCAAGCTTTTTCTGTCCATAGTTTTTCCATAGGCTAATCATCTATCAATTCATGGGCGATCAATTTACCGTCTTTAGCGGCTTGTATGGACTCCCTCAATACCCTCATATTGGACTCGCTGTAAAATGGATCTGTTTTGGTTGAGACCGAGAAAGGTATACCGCCTTCCCTCACCGATTGGCTGATAAAAACATTAACGGCGGTAGTAAAATTCATGCCGAGCGCGTTAAACAGTTTTTCGCTCTGCTCTTTTAGATTATCATCCACGTAAATGGTTATTTGCGCCATGCTCAACACCTCCTCTTATTTTATCATTATATAGTGTCCTCCGCGCGTTGTCGATTTATTTCCCGCAAAAAAATCGGCGAAAAGGCCGAAAAAATATATCTAAACATCCGCTACTGTCAACCCAACGAATTGTTCACGCTGTCAATACGGACAAGGGCACGACATTTACCCCGTCCGGCCGGCGATGGGCGAAGCCGTTAGCGGTCAGCGCGGTCAGCGCCGCGGGCGCTTTGGTCTTCTTCGTGTCAATCTTT
>JAISDE010000199.1 GCA_031265035.1 Peptococcaceae bacterium
CGCCTTGTTTACGGCGATCTCAACGTACTCCAACCCGTCGACGGCGTTGAGCAAATCGACCTTCGCCGCGTCTACCCCGTCTTGGGCGGCCTCGGCGTTAGCGCTCAGAGCCTGAGCCACCGCCAAAGCGCTGATCAGCGTTTCCCGGCTGGCGTTCGTATAATACTCGCCCGCGGCCAACGGGGCCGCCACTATTATAGCCGCCCGCAGACCGGCTTTGTCAGCCGCCTCCGTCTGAGACGGGGCGCTGAAAGCGTCGCTCATATCATAGAGCCTGGTCGCGCCGACGGTATGGAATCTCTCCAGCGCTACCAGGGCGTAGACGGCCTGCTCCGTCGCCATAGGATCGGCGGCGCCGTTCAGGGTGTGCCGAAACGTCTTATTCGCCTCGTCGTAAAACGACAGTAGCGCCGTCACAGGATCGTACCCGCCGCCCACCGTCCAGGCCGGGCCGGTGGGATCCTCACCCAGGGCGGCCAGGGCCGCGATCACCTGGGCGGCGCTTTCGGAGTTGTAAGTCCTGACGCCGTTGAACTCGCTGTAGAACCCGCCATAGGTCGGATCCTGCAAGGCCCGCAGCGCCGCCAGGCCGTTGGTTATCCCGGCGGCGACGCCGCTCCTGTCTTGATAATTCGCCAGCGCCTGCAGAGCCATCGCCGTAATGTCAGGGTCGGCCTTGTCGCCGGAGAGCGCCCAACCGCCGCCGCCGACCTGTGAGTTGAGCAGGTACTGGACATATTGATCCCGTATCGCCCCGTAGCCCGGCAAATACGGCTTGGTGTCCAGGGCCAGCAGCGCGAAGATCGGCCCGTTGATACCCTGCTGAACTACCTTGTCGTACTCGGTCAGCTTCGACACCAGGTCGTAGGGCGCGCCGGCGTAGGAATATTTCTCCCCGTCGATCCCCAGCGCCGCGAGGGCCAGGGTGAGGCGGGCATACTCCGTGTACTTGGGCGCGGTGCCGACCATATCAGGGTCAGCCCCGCCCACGCCGTCCAGCCCTTTATCGGTGAGCAGGGCATTGAGTCGGCCCAAGTATTTGATTTGGGTCTCGCCGGTGTCCAGCCCGCCCCGGGCGATGCCCAGCACCGCCCACTCGCCGCCGATAGAACCGGTGGCCGGGTTGGCGTTGTAGCTTTGCTGGAGGGCGGGCAGGGCCGCGGCCAGCGCGGCCGAGGCCTGCCCCGCCGGGGTAGCCAGGCGGGCGAAGGCCGCTTCCGCCGCCGTCAGAGCGGCGTAGTTCGGCACTTTTGCCTGGTCGCCGGCGTCAAGCGCCTCATAAGCTTCCCGGGCCGCCGCTATGGCATCGCCGCTTTCCGGCGTGATATCGCCGATGGCCGCGATGAGGCGCGTCGCGTTCAGCACATCATCCGGCAGATCGAGACGGCTCAGGTTGTCGCCGGGAAAGGCATTGATGAGCGCGGCCAGCGCGTCGTCCGCGAACCTCTGCGCCGCAGCCTTGTCCTCGGGATAGCCGTGCTCGCCGGCCCCGGTGCTGAGGTTGACACCCCAGTCATTGGCCGTGCGCGTCGCGTCGGCGAATATCTGATTTTCCGTCATCGCGCGCTCGCCGTATTTTTCGACAAGCCCTCCCAGCGCCCATAAAAGATCACTTTTGTCTGGCAGGCGGTTATAATCGACCATATCGTTTATTTTGATAGTCTGGCCGAAAACCAGAGCGTCCCTGTCCATCATCGTCTGTGAGCCGACGCCGATGGCCCAGCCGTTATTCTGGGTATAGACGACCTGGCTGGAGTTGCCGCCGGCCACGACCTTGCCGATATCGCCGCCGTAGCCCAAGCTGGTGATAAAGGCGCCGCCCTGTATCAGCCAGCTGCCGGGGCTGTAGCTTTCCAGAGCGGCCTCCAGCGCGTCCCTTACAATGGCGTCCGCCGGCACATAAGCGAATACCGGTACCGGTACGCCGGCGCTTCCATTGCTTGCATGTCGAACCAAAACCTTGATTATGCCGCCCACAGTTTTGTAGGCCTCGCCGTCGCCGCCGTTTATGGCGTCCCGCAAATCTATGAGAGCGCCAAAGCGGTCGACCGCGGCGCCATACGCGGCGATGATAGCGGCCTCATCGTCGGCGCCAAACTTGATTTTGGCGTACTCCTCGTCGTAGGCGCGGCGCAGCAGGATACGAACCGCGGAGAAGGAGTTGTAGAGCGCCCGCTGGCTGTCCACCCTGTCGAAGTCCCGGTGAAGGGTATTCGGATTGTTGACATTCAGCGGCGTCTCGGCGAAACGCTCAATATAATACGCCGCGAGGTCGTTGAGCGCCTCATTGCGAGTGGCTTCCGCCGTATCCCTGACAATCGTCAGCGGGTAATATTGCCGCCTCGACTTTACCAGGGAGGATCCCGACATCAGCCGCGCCTCTACCGTTATCCCCTCCGTGTTTGGCAGGGATTTTACGTAGAGGACGCCATGGCCTTGACCGGAAAAGATGGGCACACTTGAATGATGGGTCGATAAAAGCTCGGCAGCGGGGTCGTTCACACAGTCCCCGGCATAGAGGGAGACGCTCAAGGTGCCGGAGACGGAACTGGGCGTTCCGACAGAGAAACTCATGAGCGCTGGCATCCCGGCACGGATATACGCGCTTTCTGACAGGTTCGTATTTCTGGAAACCGTAACCTCGTCTTCATAGACACCCATAAAATGGTGTTTCTCCTGTGGCACGGTTAACTGTGCCCTGGCCGGCATAAGGAACTGCCACGGCTTGAAAACGGCGCGGTACCAGCGGTCTTCCGTTATCGTGGGGATGATGGTCGTCTGGTCATTTTCATCCGGATCATTAGAGATTTTTTCCGCGCTACCCCATTCGTCCTCAACGCCCGTCCACTCCCAGCAGTCCAGCATATAGCCGGGATTGGGCGTAGCGGTGAGTATACCGTTTTTTTCAGAAATAGCGCCATTTGATGTTTGAACCAGAGTTATCTCCCCGCCGGCTTGCCCCGCGAAAACAGCGGTGATTGAAAGGTTTGACAGACTCTCAATTTTATTATTGGGGATGGTGATAATAATATAAGGCTGCCCGTTTGTGGCGCTGAGAGAAGTAGTTACTGAAAACCCCTCTGCTGTTTGATTTGCGCCGAATAAAATTATACCGCTATCATTAACCTTCCATCCGACAAAATCATCTTCATCAAAAGATGTGAGAGCCAGTGAAATATTAACGATTAAGTTGTTCGACCCACAGTCTGACTGGGTTAATAAGGTTGAATACGGCACGCTTGAGACAGATGTATTTTGAGGTATAATATAAGTCTGTTGTCTCCCTTGTCCATATCCTGCCTGAATAATAAACGCCGCCCCGGAATAATTTTCCTCGTTAATTGAAAGATTTACGTTTTGAGGAATCGTAGCGGCAAAAGAAACCGCGGGCAAAAGTGATACGCAAAGAATGACAGCCAGCAAGAAAGACAGGGGTCTTTTTAAGAGTATCATAAATTTTAAGGGGCATCGTACACGCGAAACCCCTTAAAACTCCACCTTGGCGGAAAGGGGCGGCGCGCTAAACGTGCGTATAGCCGCCCCTCCTCCTCCTCCTGTAGCTAATTTTGA
>JAISDE010000239.1 GCA_031265035.1 Peptococcaceae bacterium
GCGTAGGCCGCCAGCGTTTCCCTCGCCGGCGCCAGCATCTCGCCCGCCGTGACCAACCGCCCGCCGCGGCCGACGCCGGTATCGACATTGTGCCAATTGCCGTCAAAGGGGTTGACCGTATAAGGATCATCCGGCGGGGCGACGGCAAAATCATAACGCAACGCCCCATACAAGTAGTCAATAAAACCGCTGTCCGCCGTCTTATCGTAAACATTACCCAGATTGGCCCCCGCCAAAGGCGGCAGCTCATACAGGCTGGCGAAGCTGGAGGTAGCCGGGGCCTCCCCGTCGGACAAAAACACGATATATTTGCGGGCCGCCGGCTGATTCGCGCCGGCCGCCCGGTTCAGCAAATCGGCGGCCAGCAGCAAACCCGCCTCGTTGTTGGTGCCGGAATATTGACTGATATTATCCAACATAAAGTCCAGGGCCGCCGCCGCCGCTTTATCCTCATCCCGCTCCTTGTCCCTTACTTTATAAAAGAAGCGATCCGTGCCGTCCCTGGTTATCGCCTGGTACTCGGCCAGGGCGTCAACGGCCCGCTGGGCGTGAATATAGCCGTCGCCGGCCCGGAAGCCGCCCACATAACTGTCATTGACCGTCAGTTTTCCGTCGCCCGGCGAGGAATTCCTGGCCGCCAGGGTATTGCCGGAGACAGGATCATTGATCGTCTCGGGATAGTTCGCCTGCCCGCCGTCGTAATAATGAACCCGAGCGCCGTAGCCAAAAGATACCAACGCCACATACTTGTCCCTAAGCGTGTCCTGAAACAGCTCGGCCAAATAGGAGCGGGCGGCGGTGAGCGCCGCCGTCCAACGGGTCTCGCCGCTACCGTCCCCGGTCACGTCCCGGCCCGTCATGGATGAGGTGGCGTCCAGCACCAAGGCCACATAGACAGGACCCGGTCCCGGCGTGATATCGGTGTCGCCGCCGCCGGCGGTAAGTTCCAGCGCGTAGCGGCCCTCCTCCTCGGTGAGGATCTTGCTCATCATATACTCGGGAAAAGGCGCCGCCTCATGAGCGTCGTTACGGATATAGCCGACGATGGGAGTTGAGGCGTCAAATGTACCGTAGATGGCCGGCGCGGCGATGGCGACGGTCAGCGCCATCGCTGCCAGCAGGGAAAGCGGCCGGGAAAAAATCCTATTCCTGTGCTGATTACTGCTCTTACGTTTCATTCGCATATTAGTACCCCCTTCGCTATATTATCTTTTAGATTTTCAAGCTTGTTTCAAGCGTGTTTTCAAGCTTGTTTCAAGCTTGTTTCAAGCGTGTTTTCAAGCTTGTTTCAAGCTTGTTTCAAGCGTGTTTTCAAACATGTTTTCAAGCGTGTTTTCAAGCGTGTTTTCAAGATTTGCCGTTTCGCGGCCGTTATTTTCCTCTGTTATTACTAATGATAACCTATCTTAATACTAATTGCAATAGCTAAATCTAAAAAATACTATAAAAGTTGACAAAATAGAACATCAGTATATCACTGTATTTACCGGCGCGCCGGAACTAGTAGTGGACGCCCCGCCGGGATAGAGGTATAATTACCGGGGATCAAGTAAGGAGGCGGGCCGAAATGATGAAAGACATCGCTATATTGGGCGCCGGGAGTTGGGGCACCGCTTTGGGGGTCAGCCTCAGCGCCAACGGCCATCAGGTGAGGCTATGGGGCAGAGACGAGAATAAATTGCGGGAAATGGCCGCCAGCCGGGAAAACCGCCATTATCTGCCGGGCGTGAGCCTGCCGGCGGGCCTGCGACCCACTTATTCCCGCCAGGAGGCGCTGGCGGCGGCTGAGATCGCGGTGTTTGCCGTGCCGGCCCAGCGTTTCCGGGCGGCGCTGACCGAGGCCAGCCCCTATCTGAGGGCAGGGCAGATTATCATCAACGCCGCTAAAGGGATTGAGCAAAACTCGCTGAAACGCCTGTCGGAGGTCGCCGCCCAAGTTTTTCCCGCCGGGAGATATGTGGCCTTGTCCGGCCCTTCCCACGCGGAGGAAGTAGGTCTGGGGCTGCCCACTACCCTGGTGGCCGCCGCCGGGGACAGGGCCTTGGCGGAAATCGCCCAGGACGCCTTGATGAGCGAGAACCTGCGGGTCTATACCAGCACGGATATTATCGGCGTGGAATTGGGCGGCGCCTTGAAAAATATCATCGCCCTGGGCGCCGGCATCGCCGACGGGCTGGGCTTTGGGGACAATACCAAGGCGGCGATGATGACCAGGGGCCTGGCGGAGATCAGCCGCTTGGGCCTGGCGCTGGGCGCCCAGGAAAATACTTTTTTCGGCTTGACGGGCATCGGCGATTTGATTGTGACCTGCACCAGCGTACACAGCCGCAACCGCCGCTGCGGCATCCTGATTGGGGAAGGCGTCCCGCCGGCGGCGGCGGCCGAGCGGGTAGGCATGGTGGTGGAGGGCATGTTCACCACGGCGGCGGCTTATGAGCTGGCGGCGAGAGAGCGTGTCGCCATGCCGATTACCGAGCATATCCGCGCGGTGCTGCTGGGTGAGACCACGCCCCGGGCGGCGGTGAGCAGCCTGATGACCAGGGGCCGCAAGCATGAGCGGGAAGAAGAAACGTTGCGGGGCTGAGCCCGCCGGCAGACATTCGGATCACAAAATATCAGGAAAGCGGGGAACGGACGTGGGCAAAGAGAAAAACTTGTATGAGATTTGGTGGGAGCGGGCCAGCGAGGGCGAGAGGCGGGAGGCCTTTGATTTTAGCGAGGATTATGTCAACTTCCTGAACACTTGCAAGACCGAGCGGGAAGTGACTGCCTGGACGATTGAGCGGCTGAGGTCGCTGGGCTTCAGGGATTTGCGGGAATACCTGACCGCCGCCGGCGCCGGTGGTACGGCGGCGGCCCTGCGGCCGGGGGACAAGGTTTATAGCGACGTGCGGGGCAAGAGCGTGCTGGCGGCGGTGATCGGGCAGGAGCCGGCCTGGCGGGGCGTCAATATCATCGCCTCCCATATCGATTCCCCCCGCCTGGATTTCAAGCAAACCCCGCTTTATGAGGACACTCATCTGGCTTTGGCGAAAACCCATTACTACGGCGGCATCAAAAAATACCAGTGGGTCTGCCTCCCCCTGGCGCTGCGGGGTGTGGTGGCGCTGAAGGACGGCCGCCTGACGGAGATCAACATCGGCGACAGAGAAGGCGATCCCTGCTTTGTGATCACCGATATCCTGCCCCATCTGGCCCAGCAGCAAATGAGCAAGAAAATGTCGGAGGCCATCACCGGCGAGGGGCTGAACGTGCTGCTGGCCTCGCTGCCCCGGACGGACGCCGGGGCGGCCGCTCAGACGTCGCCGGCGTCCGCGGGGAAGCAGTCAGGCGCCAAAGCTAAAAGCGCCGCCGCCGGGACCGGGGCCGCCACCGGGGCCAGCGGGGCCAACGCTAATCAGGAGAAAAACGAGGAAAGCGAAAAGGTCAAGGCCAATCTGCTGCGCATTTTAAAGGAAAGCTACGGCATCGAGGAAAAAGATTTTGTCTCGGCGGAGATCGAGGTCGTGCCGGCCCTGCCCGCCAGGGATGTGGGCTTTGACCGGGGCCTGGTGGGGGGTTACGGCCAGGACGACCGGGTGTGCTCCTTCGCCGGCCTGCGGGCTTTGCTGGATTTGGGCGCGACCCCGGCCAAAACGGCCCTGCTTTATTTTTCCGACAAGGAGGAAGTAGGCAGCCAGGGCAATACCGGGGCGCAATCCGCCGCCCTGGGCAACTTTATCGCCGAGCTGTGCGGGGCGACGGCCGAGGGCTACAGCGATCTGATGGTCAGGCGCTGCTTTACCGCCTCCGCTCTGCTGTCGGCGGATGTGGGCACGGCTGTGGACCCCACCTACAAGGATTTGCAGGATCCCCTAAACGCCAATTACCTGGGCAAGGGCCTGATTCTGGAAAAATATACCGGCTCCCGGGGCAAAAGCGGCGGCAACGACGCCAACCCGGAATTTATCGCCGCCCTGCGCCAGATATTGGACGAGGCGAAGGTCGCCTGGCAGACAGGCGAGCTGGGCAAGGTGGATTTGGGCGGCGGCGGCACCGTGGCTATGTATATGGCCAATATGGGTATGCAGGTAATCGATTGCGGCACGCCGGTGCTGTCGATGCACGCTCCTTTCGAGATCACCAGCAAAGGAGACATTTACAACACCTATCTGGGCTACCGGGCCTTTTTGCGGCATTACAAATAATAAGCATTACAAATAATAATATCAGGTAATAATATCAGGTAATAATATCAGGGACTGGAGGAACGCCCCCATGACGCTGAATAAAGCGCCGGTCAAAGGCATGAAGGATATTTTACCGGCGGAAATGGCCGTCCGGGATTATGTCGTCGGCCTGATCAAGGACACATACAGATCCTTTGGCTTTACCCCGATTGAGACCCCTTGCCTGGAGCATATCGCCAATCTCACCAGCAAGCAGGGCGGGGAAAACGAGAGCCTGATTTTTAAAATCCTCAAGCGGGGCGAAAAGCTTTCCCTGGCGGGGGCCGTCACCGCCGACGACTTGGTGGACAGCGGCCTGCGCTATGATTTGACCGTCTCCCTGTGCCGCTTTTACGCCAATAATCAAGACAAGCTGCCCGCGCCTTTTAAGGCTATGCAAATCGGCCCGGTCTGGCGGGCGGATCGGCCGCAAAAAGGGCGGTTCCGTCAATTCACCCAATGCGATATTGATATTTTGGGCGACGCCTCCCCCCTGGCGGAGATCGAGCTGCTGACCGCCGCCGGCGACTTGTTGAGCCGGCTGGGCTTTCGGGATTTTACCATCCGGGTCAACCATCGCCAGCTGCTGAGGGCCATGGCCGATTATAGCGGCTTCCCCCCGGACAGCTACGATAAGGTGTTTATCATTTTGGATAAAATAGATAAAATCGGGCTGGCGGGAGTGGCCTCCGAGCTGCGGGCCGCCGGTTTTCCGGCGGCGGCGGTGGATACTTACATCGCCTTTTTCCGGGGCCGGGCCGGCGAGGGCGGGGGCGCTGGCGAAAGTGAGGGCGACGGCGGCGCCGGCCTGCTGACCGCTTGCGAGGCAAAGCTGGCCGCCGCCGGCGCCGGTAGCGACGCCGCGTACGAGGCCGGCTCAGACGGCGGCGTCTCAGCCCACGCCGGCGCCGACGGCTCAGTCGGCGCCGGCGCCGCCATTCAGACGACCCGGACGATCCTGGACTGCGCCGCCGCCGTCAAAACCGGCGATTATCGGCTGCTTTTTGACCCCACCCTGGTACGGGGCATGGGCTATTATACCGGCCCGATCTTTGAGATCAGCGTCAGGGAGTTTGGCAGCTCCGTGGGCGGCGGCGGCCGCTACGACCAACTGGTCAGCAGTTTCACCAATTTGCGGGTACCGGCCTGCGGCTTCTCCATCGGCTTTGAGCGGGTCGTCGCTATTTTGTTGGAGCAAGGCTTCCAAGCGCCGGCCGCCGGCCGTAAAATCGCTTTTCTGGCGGAAAAAGGGTTGAGCGGCGCGGAATTAAGCGCCCTGCTGCGGGAAGCGGGACAGGCCCGTCAGGCCGGCGCCACTGTATTGGTCGCCGCCAAAAACAAAAACAGCAAATTTCAGCGGGAACAGCTGCAAAAAGAAGGCTACGGGGAATTTCGTAATTTTCACAGGGAAAACCAGTAGAATCAGCATTTCTCCGTAATCCATGTTCCTCCGGAATCCATGTTTCTCCGGAATCCATGTTCCTTGTATATCTTTCAAGGAATACCCCAGGCGGCGCGTATGCCGGTCTAACTCTAACGCCTGGCGCGCTCATAGGGCACACCCAAAGCGGCGGGATCGCGGCTTTTCCCGATGGAAAATAAAAGGGCGAACACCGCCGCGACATAAGGAATGGTGGAAAAAACCTGTGACGGCACAGGAATACCCATGGTTTGCAATTGGAACTGCATGGCCTCCGCGAAGCCAATCAGCAAAGACGCCAGCATGATCCGCAGCGGATCCCGCCGGCCCAGGATCACCGCTACCAGCGCCATATACCCTTTGCCCGCTGTCACATCCTCCATAAAGAAGCCCAACTGCGCCAGGGTAACATAAGTCCCCGCCAGGCCACCCAACAAACCGTTGAGAGCGCAAGCCATGTATCGGACGCGGAAAACATTCAAGCCGGCGGTATCCGCCGCCCGGGGATGCTCGCCTACAGCGGTCATATTGACCCCCCATTCGGTTTTGTAAAACAGCGCGGAGACGCCGACCACCAGAATCAGCATGATGTAAACAAAGATATTCTGGTTGAAAATCGCTTTGCCCAGGATAGGGAGGCGGGAAAGCAGCGGAATCGCCCGGGTGGGCACCGTGGCGCAGGTAGGCAGCACGGTGGACTGCCCAAAAGCCTTCAAAAATAAGAAACTGGTCAGCCCCAGGACAAGGAAATTCAGAGCCAGGCCCACAATATTCTGGTTCGCGCGGCATTTGACACTCAACACGCCATGCAGCAGGGCCACCAGCATGCCGCCGCCGGCCCCCGCCAGCATACCCAGCCCGGAGCTCGCCGTCCAGAAGGTGACCATAAAACCGCAGAAGGCGCCTAAAAGCATGATGGCCTCCAGGCCGATATTGATGACGCCGGTTCGCTCGGAACAAGCCTCGCCGATCCCGGCGATGGTCAGCGGCGCCGCCATGCGAACAGACGCCGCCAGAAAGGTGGTAATAGTCGCGATAGCGGTCTCCATACTCAATCCTCCTCCCTCAGCAGCCGTTTGAACAGGGTTTTGCGCGCCAATATCAGCAGCACCACCGCGCCCATGATGATCGACGCGATAGCCGAGGGCACGTTGGCCGCGCGCTGCATGGCGAGAGCGCCTACTTGCAGCGCCGCGATTCCTGTCGCGGCGATCACTACGCCCAAGGGGTGGTTGCCGCCCAGCAGGGCGACGATAATAGCGAGATAACCGTAGCTGGGTGAGATCCCCCCAATCAGCCGGTGATGCAGGCCGGCGATCTCGCCCACGCCCGCGATCCCCGCCAAACCGCCGCTCAGCAGGGACGAGACGATCAAGCCGGCGCTGACCGAGATACCCATGCACTTGCACGCCCTGGGGTTCATGCCCACAGCACGCAACCTGAATCCCATGGAAGTCTTAAAAATAAAGAAATACACAATGACAGCGCAGACCAACGCGATCAGAATCCCGCTATGCAGCCTGGTTCCCTTGAGTAGCCGGGAGAAGCCCAGCCCGTCGTCCAGGGTAGGCGACACCGGAAAGTATTGCGCCCGGTCTTTCAGCGCCGTTTGCAGCAAAATGCCCACAATTCCAAGGGCGATATAATTGAGCATAATGGTATTGATCACCTCGGATATCCCAAAGCGCGCCTTGAGCGCGCCGGGAATCAGCGCCCAGACGCCGCCGGCCAAAAAGCCCGCCAAAATGCCCAGGGCCAGGAGCGCCGCCTTGGGCAGGCCCGGGCATAACACATAAGTAGCCGTAAAGGCCACCGCGCCCATATACAACTGGCCCTCCGCCCCGATATTGGTGAAACCGCTCTTGAAAGCCACGGCCACGCCAAGCCCCGCGAGGATGAGCGGCGCCGCTTTCACGAACACCTCCGCCACCGAGTAAGAAGACCCCAAAATGCCGTTGAAAAAACCGTAAAAGGCCTTGCCCACATCACAGCCCACCAAAAGAATCAGCAGAATCGCCAAAAGCAGGCTACACACCGCGATCGCGGCGTAAGAAATCGCCGCGCGAAATTGTTTGCTCATCCGGCCCTCACCTCCCCCGCCGGGTTGCCGGCCATCATCAGGCCGATCTCCGTCATATCAAGGTCGTCGCTATTATCCCGGATCCCCATGATACAGCCCTTGTGGATCACGGCGATCCGGTCGCTCAGGGCGCGGATTTCCTCCAGATCAGCCGATATCAGCAGAACCCGCGCCCCCATTTCCCTATGGGCCAGCAACTGTTGCCGGATAAATTCCGAGGCCCCGATATCCAGACCCCGGGTAGGCTGAAAAGCCACGATCACCTGGGGATGATCCGACAGTTCCCGGGCCAGGATCAGCTTTTGCTGATTGCCGCCGGAAAGATAACGGATAGGGACCCGCAAGGAGGGTGCGCGGATGTCATACTCCCCGACGGCCTCCCTCAGCTTTTGCAGCACCCGTTTTTGATCTATGAGGCCGCGGCTGGCGTAACGCTTGTCCCGGTTGAATTTGAGCAGCAGGTTTTCCGCCAGATCCATGTCCAGCACCAGCCCGTCCTCATGCCGATCATCGGAAATATAGGCCATGCCCAATGCCTTGCGGGCCGCGACGGACAATCCCGCCAGCGAGCGCCCGCCCAGGGATATCTCGCCGGCGGTAGGCCGCCTTATGCCCATGATAGTCTCCGCCAGCGCCTTTTGCCCGTTGCCGTCCACGCCCGCTATGCCCAGTATCTCGCCGGGGCGCGCGCTGAAAGTCACATCCCGCAGCCGCTGTATCCCGTTCTCCTGTAGGCCGATCCCGGCCAGAACCAGTCCTTCCCCCCCGGCGGCGGTGGCTTTCCCCCGGGTTGGCGGCGCCAGCTCCCGGCCGATCATATGCTCGGACAGCTTAATCTCGTCCAGTTCAGCGATGGGAGCGCTGAAGACACAGCGGGTATCCCGCAGCACTGTCACCCTGTCCGCTATTTCCATCACCTCCGGGATCCGGTGGGTGATGATGATGACAGAACAGCCATCCGCCCTGAGCCGCTTGAGAACATTGAAAAAACCGGCCGTTTCCCCCGGCGTGAGCACCGCCGTAGGCTCATCCAGAATCAGCAGCTCGGCCCCGCGGTATAAAAGCTTGATGATCTCCACCCGCTGTCGCTCCCCTACGGAAAGAGAGGAAATCAAGGCGCCTGGCTCCACCAGCAAACCGTATTTTTCGGAAATCGCCGCCACCCGAGCGCTCAGGGCCGCGCGATCCGTAAACGGGTAGCCTTTTTCCCTCAGCCCAAGAGTGATGTTCTCGGCGACCGTCAGGGTAGGCACCAGCATAAAATGCTGATGCACCATCCCGATATTTTTCTCGATGGCGTCCTTGGGGGAGAGAAAGTCCGCGGCCTCGCCCCGCCAAAAGATCTCTCCCCCGTCCCGCCTGTAAATGCCATATAAAATATTCATCAGGGTGGTCTTACCCGCCCCGTTCTCGCCCAAAAGGGCGTGAATCTCGCCTTTTTGTACTTGTAAGCTGACATCCCGATTGGCGTACCGCCCAAAAAACAGCTTATCAATATGCCGCATCTCCAATAAAGCCATCATATCTATTATCCTCTTATCCTCGCGGTTAATACATTAATCTCAGGCTATCTGGTAGGGGTCTCGATCAGCGGCACCTTGAACTCGCCCTTGATGATAGCCTCTCGCTTGGCCGCCACGGCGTCCTGGATTGCCTGGGGGATCTTATCGGCGAAGCCATGATAATCGGCGATATCCACAACGCCGTCGGCCATGCCCAGATAATAGACGCCGCCCTCGAAAACGCCATCTTTGGCCTTACTTACAGCGGTGGTGATCACCTTGGGCATATTGTACACGGTAGAGCACATGATATTTTCCGGGGCGATGGAATTTTGGTCGTAAGAGTTGCCGCATACCAAAATTCCACTCTCCTGGGCGGCCGCGATCACGCCGGTGCCGGCTTGGTTAGCCACATGATAAAGCACATCGGCGTTTTGCCGCACCATGCTCATGGCCGCTTCCTTGCCCAAAGTGGCGTCTATATAGGAATTGATATAGATCTCCAGCACCTGAATATTCGGCGCCGCTTCCCTGGCGCCTAACTTAAACGCCTCCAACTCCTTCGTGATGGAAGGCTGCTCAAAACCGCCGACCACGCCGATAACCCCGGTATTGGACATGGACGCGCACAGCATCCCCATCAGATAGGCGCCTTCCTCACAGCTCATCACATAGGAGGCCATATTGTCGGACTGGGAAGCGGCCTCCGTGGCCATAAAGCAAACCGCCGGGAAATCCCCGGATACCTTGGCCGCCGGCTCGCCAAACTGAAAACCGTGGCCGATGACCAGATCGTAGCCCTGAGCGGCGTAATCCCGGTAGGCGGCCTCGTTCGCCGCTATGTCCACATTTTCCATGTAAGCGGTCTCGATATCGAACTCCCGCTCAGCGGCCTTGAGCCCTTCTAGGGCGGTAGCGTTCCAGCCCTGGTCGTTCGCCGGCCCCGAGAGTATGAGGGCCACCCTCATCTTGGCGTCCCCCGCCGGCGTTTGGCCGCAGCCCCCTAGGGCGCCGGCCAGAAGAACAACCGCCAACAGCAGTGTCAATCCCTTTTTCATAAACTTTTCCTCCTTTGGATAACTCATGATCTCCCGCGCGCAGGCTTCCCGCGCGCAGGTTTTCCGCGCGTTTTATAAATTCCCGCGCGTTTTATAAATTATGAAAGGCGTCGCAACGGGAACGCAGCGCCCGGTCACACACAGCCTCGCCCGCGCGGGCAAGCTCCCTTTCCTCCACCCCGGTCAGCCGCCCCTCCCTGTACACTGTCTTGCCATTGATCATAGTGAGCCACACCGGGCCTGTGACGCCTACCCGGGCCAGCAGATGCTTAGGATCATGCAGCGCGCCGGTAAGCTCCAGCGTCTCCGCGTCAATCATGAAAAGATCGGCCGCCTTGCCCGCCTCCAGGGAACCCAACTCCGGCCTGTCCAAGGTTTTCGCCCCCTCCGCGGTAGCTACCTTGAGCATATCGTAGGCGGAGACGGCGCCGCCCCGCTGTTTGCTGTGATAAGCCTGCATCAGGTACGCCATCCGCAGGGAATCCAGCAGGTTGGAACTGTCGTTGGTGGCGGAGCCGTCGCAGCCAAGGCTCACTGAGATGCCGGCGCCCAGCAGCGCCTTGATATCGATAATGGGGAAGCCGCCCAACACAGCCGGCCCGGGGCAATGGGAAATGCCGGTTTGGTATTTGGCCATCACAGCGTATTCCTCGGGGATGATCTCCCAATCATGGGCCACCCACACATCCGGCCCGATGAAGCCCATTTCCTCACACCAGGCAAGGGTACGTTTGCCCCAGCGTCGCAGCATGATCTCGTTTTCCCCCTCGCCCAGATGGGTATGCATGCGCGCGCCGTGTTTACGGGCCAGCGCCGCGGTCTCCTTGAAGGTCTCCGGATAACAGTTGATGGGCTGGCAGGGCGCCAGCGCGATCCGGCTCATGGCGAAGGGCTTGGGGTCATGATAAAGGCCGATCAGCCTCTCGCAGTCCTTGAGGTACTCATCGGTGGTTTCCAGCATATTTTCCGGCATTGTGCTTCCCTCCGACCGAGGCAGCGTGTTGACGCCGCGGCCGGCGTGATAACGGATGCCCAACAATTGGGCCGCTTCCATCTGCCTGTCCACCGGGGACTTGCCCGTCGCTTTGGTATAACAATACTGGTGGTCAAAAGCGCAGGTGCAGCCGTGCTTGATGAGATCCGCCATGGCCGTAAGGGAAGAATAATAAATGACATCCGAGTCGATCAGTTGGAAAATCTGATAAATCTTGTCCAGCCACTGGACGACGAGCATATTAGGATAGTCGATAGCGATCAGGTTGCGCGCGAAGGTTTGGAAAAAATGATGATGGGTATTGATCAGGCCCGGATAAACGAATTTGCCCCGCCCGTCGATAATCTCATCCACCTTGTCTACCTTGCCCGCATTACCCACATTACCCACATTACCCGCATTGCCCACATTGCCCGCCTTGCCCACATTACCCACATTACCCAACTTGTCCGCCCCAGCCGTCAACCCCTGGCCGATCTTGAGGATCCTGCCGCCGCCGATCAGGATATCCGTATCCCGATAAACGTTGTCCGCGGCGTCACAGGTCACAATGGCGCCCGCGTTTTTAATCAGTGTACTCACAATATTCACCTCCGAATTTTAGTTTTCCCCCAAAATTTTAGTTTTCCCCCAAAATTTTAGCTTTCCCCCAAAATTTTAGCTTTCCCCCCGAAATTTTAGCTATGAGCCAGCGCCGCTCAAAAAAAAGCAGGTTATACAAAACTTGTTGCATAACCCGCGTGATCGTTGACATGACCGCTGCTACCTCTAATATGGCCGCCTGACATGGCCGCCGGCTCAACTGGGCGAGCCGCCCCGTGGCAAACGCCGCCGGCTCAAAAACTGGCCGACGTTAGACGGCGACCCAGGTATCGCCGCCAAAAAGCTTCTCCGCCGCCGCCTGGGCCTCGGCCAAAATCCGCTCCTGATCCAGGGTCAGGAATTCTTGGCGCCGCAGCACCAGCCGGCCGTCAATCAGCACCGTATCCACATTGAGCGCGCCGGCGCTGTAGACCAGCTGGGAAAGGGGATCCAGCAGCGGCCGCATATTCGGCCGGTCGATATCCACCAAAAGGATATCCGCCTTTTTTCCCACCTCCAGCGTCCCGCACTCCGGAAAACCAATCGCCGCCGCCCCCGCGGGGCAGGCCACACGCAGCACCGCCGCCGCCGGCATCAGGGTGGGATCCTGCCCCGCGCCTTTATGGATCAGCGCCGCCGCCCTGATTTCCTCCCACAGATCCAGATTATTATTGCTGGCGGCGCCGTCGGTGCCCAGGGCCACCGGCACCCCCGCCGCCAGCAGCGCCGGGATCGGCCCGATGCCGCTGCCCAGCTTCAGGTTGCTTTGGGGATTGTGTACCACGGCGACGCCCTTTTGCCGCAGGATCGCCTGATCCGCCGGCGACAGCCAGACGCAGTGGGCCGCCAGCGTCGGTACCCGGTCAAACAAGCTCAAATCATTCAGCCGCTCCACCGGCGTTTTGCCGTAAGCCGCCAGGCTGTCGTCCACCTCCCGCCGGGTTTCCGCCACATGAATATTCAGGCCGACGCCCAATTCCGCCGCCTCGGCCTCGATCTCCCGCAGATAGCTGTCGCCGCAGGTATAAGGCGCGTGGGGAGACAGCCAAACCTTGATCCGGCCGCCGCCCTGGCCGTCCCAATTTTTTACCAGGGCCACCCCCTCCCGCAGCCGCTCGGCCCCGCCGCCGCCGCTGTCGGTCAGGCCCCGGCTCAGATTGGCCCGCATACCGCTTTGCAGCGCCGCCTTCGCCACCTCATCCATAAAAAAGTAGGAATCGCAAAAAGCGGTGACGCCGCTGGCGAGCATCTCCAAAACCCCGCTCATCGCCCCGGCCCTGGCGGTATCGGCGGTCAGCCGGTTCTCCAAGGGAAATATCCGCTTGCTCAACCAGTCCTCCAGGGGCATATCGTCGCCGCATCCCCGCAGCAGATTCATGACGATGTGGGTGTGGGCGTTGATCAGGCCGGGCATGGCGATAAACCCCTGAGCCGGGATTTTTTTCAGGTCATTATAAGCCGGGGTCAAGTCGTCCCCTATCGCCGCTATTTTATCGTCGATCACCGCTATGTCCCCGGTAAACCAAGGCTTTTCTCCCGCCAGCGGCACGATTAGCGCGCCTTTGATCAGCCAACTCATTGTCAAGTCCTCCTTTGCCGAGATGTCGTATCGCCGTATCATTATCGTATCGTCGTATTATTATCGCATCGCCGTATCATTATCGTATCGCCGTATACCCGTTATGACTCGTCCGGCGCGAACAACCGTCGGCTGAACCCGGCGGCGTCGAAAGGCCGCAAATCGTCGATACCCTCGCCCCAGCCGGTAAACTTTACCGGCAGGCTGTACTCGCTTTGCACCCCCAGGATCACGCCGCCCTTGGCGGTGCCGTCCAGCTTGGTGAGCACCGCGCCGGTGACCCCCGCCGCCTCTTTGA
The DNA here is from genome assembly GCA_031265035.1 of Peptococcaceae bacterium. Taxonomy (GTDB): domain Bacteria; phylum Bacillota; class Peptococcia; order DRI-13; family UBA5745; genus JAISDE01. Next base: position 13,722 of record JAISDE010000239.1, read on the forward strand.
ATAATTTGGCCTGGGAAAGGGCGTTCTGCCCTGTGGTGGCGTCCAGCACCAGCAATACCTCGCCGGGCTGGCCGGGATACTCACGTTCAATAATTCGCCGTAGCTTCTTTAGTTCCTCCATCAGGTTGCTCTTATTTTGCAAACGGCCGGCGGTATCGATCAGCAATACATCCATTTTACGGGAACGGGCCGCCCCAATCCCGTCGTAGACCACGGCGCCGGGATCGGCCCCCTCGTGGTGGCGGATCAGATCCACCCCCGCCCGGCCGCACCAGACCGCCAGCTGATCGATGGCCGCCGCCCGAAAGGTGTCGGCCGCCGCCACCAGCACCTTTTTCCCCTGCCCTTTCAGCCCATGGGCCAGCTTGCCGATGGTGGTGGTTTTGCCGACGCCGTTGACGCCCAAAAAGAGGATCACCGTCAGCCCCGCCGCCGCCAGCCGCAGCTCATGCTCCCCTTGAGCCAGCAGCGCCGTCACCTGCGCCTGAAAACACTCAGCCGCCTGCTCGACAGTGGTCAGCCGGCTGGCCTTGACCTCCCGGCGCAGGGCCTCCGTCAAGGCCAGGGCGGCGGGCGCTCCCACATCGGACAAAATCAGCTGTTCCTCCAGCTCATCGTAAAACTCGTCCCCGATTTGGCCGCCGCCGATAGCCTGGCTGATTTTTCTAAACAGATTGCCGAACAGGCTCATCCCTATCGTCCTCCATTCGCACGCTCAAGATTTTGGAAACGCCGGAAAATTCCTGGGCGGACACGCCGTAGATCACATCCCCCGCCGTCATTGTGCCCCGCCGATGGGTGATGATGATGAATTGGCCGCCGGCGCCGTATTCCCGGATCAACTCGGCGAACCGCTCCACATTGGCCTCGTCCAGGTTGGACTCGATCTCGTCCAAAATGCTGAAAGGACTGGGCCTGATCTTCATCATGGCCATCAGCAGGGAAATCGCCGCCAGCGC
>JAISDE010000233.1 GCA_031265035.1 Peptococcaceae bacterium
CGATCCCCGCCGCCTCCCCTTGGGCGTAAGCGTTGGGCAAAAGGGCCAGCACCCGACTGCTGTCCGTGGTAATATCCCAACCCTGACAGCAGTCGCCGGCGCCGTAAATATCCGCTACGCTGGTACGGCCCTGCCCGTCGATGAGCAAGCCCCTCTCCACCTGGCAGCCGGCGGCGGCGGCCAAATCCGTATTGGGCCTGACTCCCACGGCCAGCACCAAAATATCAAAGGTCAAACTCTCGCCGTCGGTGAGCAGGGCCTGATCGCCGGCGAAGGACTGTACGCTCCGGCCCAGCCGGAAGCTGACGCCCTGCCCCTCCACATGAGCCCGCACGATAGCGGCGGCCTCCTGATCCAAAATGCTGGGTAAAATCTGGGGCGCCAGATCCACCACCGTGATAGAGGCCACCTGGCCGCTGATGCCCTCGGCGCATTTCAGGCCGATCAGCCCGCCGCCCAGGATCAGCACCCGGCTGGCCGGCGTCAGGGCCGCCCGCAAAGCTTTCGCGTCGTCCAGGGAAAGAAAGGAAAACCGCCGGGGCGCCGTCTCCAGCCCCGCCATGGGCGGCACAAAGGGCTTGGAACCGGTGGCGAGCAACAGCTTATCATAAGGCAGCCGCTGCCCGTCCGCCGTCGCCACCTCTTTTTTCACCGGATCGACAGCCTGGGCCGTCACCCCCGGCAGAAAACGGCAGCCATTGACCTCGTAATAATCCGCCGGCCGGTACCGCATCCGTTCCTCGTCGGTTTTGCCCAGCAGCAAATAGGAGATCAGCGGCCGGGAATAGATATGATAAGGCTCCGACGATAAAATCGCGATCTCCCCCGCCTGATCCAGGCTCCGGATGCCCTCTACGCAGCCGGCGGCGGCGGCGGAATTGCCGACAATCACATAGCGCATTCCCTCGCCTCCTTTTCCTCATAGACAATAGCGCCGTTGGGGCAGCCGGTGACACAGGCCGGCGAGCCCGCCGCGTTGCGCAGGCAGAGCTCGCATTTTTGTACCACGCCCGCCGCCGTAGGCATCACGGCGCCGTAAGGGCAGGACAAAACGCAGGTAAAGCAGCCGACGCATTTTTCCTGATCAACGGTGATCACGCCGTCCACAATCCGCAAAGAGCCGGTAATGCAGTTCCTCACGCAAAGAGGCTCCTCGCAATGGCGGCAGGACACGGCAAAGCTGATGCCCCCCGCCTCCTCGATCCTGATCCGGGGCCGGATGGCCACATCCTTTAGCGCCTTTACCATATCCGGGTTGCCGGAATTGGCGTAAGCGCAATTGTACTCACAAAGATGGCAGCCCAGGCACCAATCCTCTTTCACATAGATCCGCTTCATGGCTCATCCCCCACCTCAGGCGGCGTCACGCCGCCTAACTCTTTCATCAGGCTCATGGCTCATACCCCGCCCTACTCTCTCATCAGGTATTGATCCCGGCTGGCGCCCACCGACACATAGCTGACTGGACAATTCACCAATTTTTCCAAATAAGAGATATAATCCCGGGCCGCCGGGGGCAAATCGCCGAAACGCCGGCAGCCGCTGATATCCTCCCGCCAGCCGTCCAGGTAAATATAGATCGGCTTGGCCGCCGCCAGCTCGCTCCCCCAGGGGAAATCCTCCCGGCGGTCGCCCTTGATCTCATAGGCTACGCATACCGGTATTTTTTCCAGATAGGACAGCACGTCCAGCTTGGTCAGGGCCAGCTCCCCAGCCCCCTGGATCCGGACGCCATAACGGGAGGCCACGCCGTCGAAAGGCCCTACCCGGCGGGGCCGCCCGGTGGCGGCGCCATACTCGCCGCCGGCTTCCCGCAGGGCCTTCTCCGCCTCGCCGCTCAACTCGCAGGTGAATGGACCGCCGCCCACGCTGCTGGAATAAGCCTTCATCACGCCGATGATCCGATCCAGGCGCCGATTGGGAATGCCGGACCCGATGGGGGCATAGGCGGCGATGGCCGAGGATGAGGTCGTATAAGGGTAAATCCCAAAATCAATATCCCGCAGCGCCCCTAGCTGGGCCTCAAACAGCGCCCGTTTGCCGGCGGCCGCCGCCTGATCCAAAAAGGCGCCGGTGTCGCTGATGTAGGGCCGCAACGGCTCGCCAAAGCGGCGCAGCCAGGCCAGGGTCGCCTCCAGGTCAATGGCCGCCTGGCCGTAGCCCGCCAGTGTCAGGTTTTTCCAGGCCACCAGATCCGCCGCCTGTTTGGCCAAAAGCTCCGGATAGAGCAAATCCCCCAGCCGCAGGCTTTTCCGCAGATATTTATCCCCATATACCGGGCCGATGCCCCGGCGGGTAGAGCCTTGCTTGGCCTCCCCCAAACGGTCTTCCTCATAGATATCCTGCGTCTTGTGATAGGGCAGGCAAATGGTGGCCAAATGGCTGATTTTCAGGTTGGCCGGGGTAATGTCCAGACCTTTGGCCCGCAGCGACTCCATCTCACCCCAAAGATGCTCCAGGTCAATGACCATGCCATTGCCCATCACATTGACAATCTCCGGCCGCAAAATACCGGAGGGCAGCAGGTTCAGGATGAACTTGCCCTTTTCGTTGATCACGGTATGGCCGGCGTTGTTGCCGCCTTGATAACGAACCACTATATCAAAGTCCTGAGAGATCAGATCCACCATTCTGCCCTTGCCCTCGTCGCCCCAGTTGATCCCGACGATGGCCGTCAACTCGCCTTGTCCAGCGTCCCGCATCATCATATACGCGCTCCTCTCGATTTTATGTATTATTCCCCCGCGTGCATAATGCCCAGAATGGACAGCTCCTTCTCGTTCAGCCCCACGCCCCTGAGCATCAGCCGGTTGCCCCTCAGCGCCTCAATGGAATTGATCCCCATGCCCCCCATCATTTCCTTGATCTCATGGGTCCAGGCGGTAATCAGGTTGACCAGCCGCTTGCTGGCGATATCCGGGTTTAGGCGCTTGCTCAACTCCGGCACCTGGGTGGCAATCCCCCAATTGCAGCGACCCAGCTGGCAGGTGCGGCAGAGGTGGCAGCCCATGGCCATCAGGGCGGCGGTGGCGATATACACGGCGTCGGCGCCCAGGGCGATGGCCTTGATCACGTCGGCGCTGCTGTGAATACTGCCGGCGGCCAGGATGGACACATTGTCCCTGATGCCCTCATCCCGCAGCCGCTGATCCACCGCGGCCAAGGCCAACTCAATGGGAATGCCCACATTATCCCTGATGCGGGTGGGCGCGGCGCCAGTGCCGCCCCGGAAGCCGTCCAGGGAGATAATATCCGCCCCGCTACGGGCGATGCCGCTGGCGATCGCCGCCACATTATTCACGGCGGCGATTTTCACGATCACCGGCTTGGTATTGTTGGACGCCTCTTTCAATGAGTAGACCAGCTGCCGCAAATCCTCAATAGAGTAAATATCGTGATGGGGCGCCGGCGAGATCGCGTCGGAACCCTCCGGCACCATCCGGGTGCGGGAAACGTCCCCCACGTTTTTGGTGCCGGGCAAATGGCCGCCGATCCCTGGCTTGGCGCCTTGCCCCATCTTGATCTCGATGGCCGCGCCGGCGGCCAGATAGTCCCTGTGTACCCCAAAACGCCCGGAAGCCACCTGCACGATAGTGTTGGCCCCGTATTGGTAAAAATCCTCGTGGAGTCCGCCCTCCCCGGTATTGTAAAATATTCCTAGCTCGCTGGCGGCCCGGGCCATGCTGGCGTGAGCGTTATAGCTCAGCGAGCCGAAGGACATGGCGGAAAACATGATCGGCGTGGACAAGACCAGATTTCGCGGCATATTATTGATCAGCCGGCCCTGGCTGTCCCGCTCGATCCGGTGATTTTTCGGGCCCAGGCAAACCCTGGTCTCCATGGGCTCCCGCAGGGGATCGATGGACGGGTTGGTGACCTGGGAGGCGTTCAGCAGCATTTTGTCCCAATAATTGGGATAATCCTTGGGATTGCCCATGGACGCCAGCAAAACGCCGCCGCTGCCGGCCTGCCGGTAAATTTCCTCGATAGCGTATTGCGGCCAGTTGGCGTTGTGCTTAAATGTGTGATCGCTCTTGACAATTTTCAGCGCCCTGGTAGGGCAGAGCGAAACGCAGCGATGGCAGTTGACGCATTTGCTGTCGTCGCTTTTCAGGCAATTGAGCTCGGCGTCGTAAGCGTGAACCTCGTTGGCGCATTGCCGCTCGCAAACCCGGCAGACGATACAGCGGCTTTGGTTGCGGGCCACCTCATATTCCGGGTACAAAAAATCAATAGCCATGCTTGCCGCCCCCCTCCGCCCCATCAGCCGGACTCGTCCCATCGGCCGGCCCCGCCGCGCCGGCCTGGCTCGTCCCATCGGCCGATCCCGCCAGCCTGGCGATCACCGGCTCACCGCCGCTGGGCGCCCAGATTTTGTCCGGCTGAGGCTCCATCCGCCGGATCGCCGCTTCCTCGCTGGCGGCGTAAAAGCGATCACCTTTTTCCGCCACCACCATAGAGCGCAGCTTCAACCGATCGTTCAGCGCCATTATCCCGCCCTCAAAGCCCAGCAAAATCGAGAAAGGCCCCGTGATCAAAAGG
>JAISDE010000136.1 GCA_031265035.1 Peptococcaceae bacterium
AAGGCCCGGGCATTGACCGGCCGTTTTCCCATTTTTGCCGAGGGGTGGCAGTTATGACGGAAGGAGTTGGCATAAGCGCTATGCGGGAGCGGCCCAGCTGGGATGAGTATTTTATGGAAATCGCCGGCCTGGTGGCCAGTCGGTCCACCTGTCTCAGAGGGCAGGTGGGTTGCGTGATCGTGAAGGACAGGAGGATCTTGTCCACCGGCTATAATGGGGCGCCCGCCGGTGTGCCCCATTGCTCGGAGGTGGGCTGCCGCCGCGCTCAGGAGGGGATTCCCTCCGGCGAGCGGGCCGAGATGTGCCGGGGCGTTCACGCCGAGCAAAACGCCATTATCCAGGGCGCCCGCCACGGGATCGTCCTTTTGGGCGCCGTAGCCTATATTACCACCCGGCCTTGCAACCTTTGCGCCAAGATGATGATCAATGCCGGGATTGAGGAAATTATTTTCGACGACGAATATCCGGATGAGATGTCCCGGCATTTGTTGAAAGAGGCGGGCGTGTTTTGTCATCGCCTGAAAAGGGGCGGCTTGAGGCTGCAAAAAGGGGAAATAGAGCAAAAGAAGGTGCGGGATGATACGTAAGACCATTTCTCTGCCTTGCCTGGACGCGCTGAGTCCTACCCTGGAATCCACGGCGCTGAAGCTGATGGAGGAAACGGGGGAGCTGGCTCAGGTGATCGGCAAATATCGGGGCATGAGCGGCGAGCCCAGCCATAAATCGCAAAAGCAAGTGGTGGAGCTGATTGTGGAGGAACTGGTGGATGTGGCCCAGACAGCGGTAACCATGATGTATGTGCTGGAGCGGGAATATGATGTGGATATCGATCAGGCTTTGCGTCACCATGTGGAAAAAATGATCCGCAAAGGCTATACTACCGGTTAGAGACAAGGCCGGATTAGACAAGACCGGATTAGACAAGGCCAGATTAGGCAAGGGCGAATTAGACAAGACCGGAGGGGCTGGGGGGAAAAGAGGAAAAATGCCGGAAAAAGGGCCGGGAAACATGGAGGAAAACGGGGCGGCGAGCCAGACGACGAGCGCGTCGGCGAGCCTGGCGGCAAATATGTCGGCAGGCTCGTTGGCTGGTTCGGCGGCCAGGCAAAAGGAGAGCAAAATCATCGTGTCGGGCGGGCAGCCTTTGAAAGGTAGCATTACCGTCAGCGGCGCGAAAAACGCCGTGCTGCCCATCATCGCCGCCGCCTTGTTGAGCGACTCGCCTTGCCGCATCACGGATGTGCCCCGTTTGGCGGATGTGGAAGTGATTTGTCAGGTGCTGACCCGGTTGGGTGCCAAAACGCTCAGGCGGGAGCAGTTCCTGGAGGTAGACGCTTCCGGTCTGGCTTTCGCGGAGGCCTCCGACGAGGTAGTCAGAAAAATGCGGGCCTCCATTTTGGTAATGGGGCCGTTGCTGGCCAGGCTGGGCCGAGCGAAAATTTCCCTGCCCGGCGGCTGCGCCATCGGTACCCGGCCTATCGATCTGCACCTGAAAGGGTTTGAGGCGATGGGCGCCAGCATTCGCAAAGAGCGGGGCTTTGTGCTGGCGGAGACCAAAGCCCTTCGAGGCGCCAGGATTTATCTGGATTTTCCCAGCGTGGGCGCGACGGAAAATCTGATGATGGCGGCGGCGGCGGCCAGAGGCACCACCGTGCTGGAGAATGCCGCCGAGGAGCCGGAGATCGTGGATTTGGCCAATTTTATCAACGCTATGGGCGGCCGTATCCGGGGCGCCGGCACCAAGGTGATCAAGATCGAGGGGACTCGGCGGCTGGTGGGCTGCGAGCATCAGGTGATCCCGGATCGGATCGAGGCGGGTAGCTATTTGGTAGCGGCGGCTATCACCGGCGGCGAGCTGCGGCTGGAAAATGTGATTACCGACCATCTGAAGCCGGTGATCGCCAAGCTGGCGGAGGTAGGGTGCGAGATTCATGAGGCGGAGAACCATATGTGGATCAGGAATAAAAAGGCCCCCCAGGCGGTGGATATCAAGACCCTGCCTTATCCAGGCTTCCCCACGGATATGCAGGCGCAGTTTATGGCGCTGCTGACCCGTGCCCAAGGCGCCAGCGTCATTACGGAGACAGTGTTTGAGAATCGTTTTATGCACGCTGAGGAATTGCGCCGCATGGGGGCGGATATCCGGATCAACGGCCGCAGCGCCGTGGTGGAGGGGCCGGCCCGCTTGCAGGGGGCGGCGGTGAAGGCGTCGGATCTGCGGGCCGGGGCGGCTTTGGTGATCACCGGCCTGGCGGCGGAGGGCGTGACGGAAATCGGCAACAGCCATTTCATCGATCGGGGCTATGACGATTTGGTCGGCAAGCTGCGGCGGGCCGGGGCGGAAATCAGCCGGCGGGACGATTAGGTGATATTTTAGCGGCCGATGTCATAATATTTTAGCGGATAGTTGTATCACATTTTAGCGGCTGATTTAGTCACATTTTAGCGGATGGAATGATATTCTGGTAGCGGGCGGAAAGGAGTGAGCGGCTTTGGCATACCTCAATCGCTTTGCCGACCGGGCGTTGGCGGAGCGCCTGCAAAGCGCCGGCGCTGTTTTGATTGAGGGGGCTAAGGGCTGCGGCAAAACAGAAACCGCGGCTCAGATCGCGGGCAGTATAGCCAGGTTTGACGCCGATGAGCAGGTGCGTATCCGTATGGAGATCGACCCCAAAAGCGTACTGGCCGGCGCCGCGCCTCGCTTGCTGGACGAGTGGCAGGAATACCCGCGAATTTGGAACTATATTCGCCGGGAGGTGGACGAGCGTAAGTTGAAAGGCCAGTTCATCCTCACAGGTTCCGCTACGCCTGACGACAGGATCAGGCGGCATTCTGGCGCGGGGCGGTTCGCGGTAATCAAGCTGCGACCTATGTCATTTTTTGAGAAAGGTTGGTCTACGGGTGAGGTTAGCCTGGCCGCCCTGCTGCGGGGCGAGATTCCCGCCTCAGAAAACGCGCCTTTGGAGCTTGGCGGGTTGGCTGAGAAAATCACGCTGGGAGGATGGCCGGGCCTGATCGGGGCGAGCGCCGCCAACGGGCTGCGCTTCGTACGGGATTATATATCCCTGATCGCGGAGGCGGATCTCTCCAGGGTGTCCGGGAAACGCCGCGACCCCTATAAAGTGACGCGGCTGCTCCAATCCCTCGCGAGGAATATCTCCACCGAGGCGTCCCTGGCAGCGTTGGTCAAAGACGCTGGCGGCAGCGATTCAAGGCTGGACGACGAAACAGCGGCCAATTATCTTGACGCGCTGGAGCGACTGATGATCGTTGAAAATCTCCCGGCATGGAATACCCACATCCGTTCCGCGGATATGCTGCGCAAATCTCCTAAACGACACTTTGCCGATCCATCCCTGGCGGTAGGCGCGCTTGGACTCTCGGTGGATAAGATGACCGCTGACCTGAACTATTTCGGCCTGCTGTTTGAGTCCCTGGCGATTCGGGATTTGAGGATATACGCCGCTGCCGGCGGCGGCGATGTGTTCCATTACCGCGACTCCCGAGGCCTGGAGATTGACGCCATCGCGGAATATGGGGATGGGACGTGGGGCGCTTTTGAGATCAAGCTCGGGATCGGTGGGGCTGACGCCGCCGCGGCCAGCCTGCTGAAATTCGCGGCAAAGATTGACGCGAAGAAG
>JAISDE010000137.1 GCA_031265035.1 Peptococcaceae bacterium
GCCGTCCGCGCCTGACCCGGCGCCAGCCGCCGCGCCCCCGCAGCCGGCCGCCGCCAGCGCCAGGCCGGCCGCCGCCGCCAGCCCGAGGCCGCAAATGATGAGTAGCGCCATCCTTTTCATGACTGTGCTCGTCCTCTATCTTGTGTTTTGTGTCTCATGGTTTGTATCTGGTGTCTTGTATCTTGTATCTTGTATCTTGTATCTTGTATCTTGTATCTTGTGTCTTGTGTCTTGTGTCTTGTGTCTTGTGTCTTGTGTCTTGTGTCTTGTGTCTTGTATCTTGTGTCTTGTATCTTGTGTCTTGTGTCTTGTGTCTTGTATCTTGTGTCTTGCGTTTTGCGATCGTTGCTCATACGAAACATAGCATAATTGGGAACCTTTGTCAATGATATGAAATATGGAGGTTTGGTGATGATGAACATTTACACAAAAAGTGGCGATCAGGGCAGCACATCCTTGTATTCGGGCGAGCGGGTACTCAAGAGCAGCCTCCGGGTGGAGGCTTATGGTACCTTGGATGAGTTGCAGGCCGCGCTGGGGCTGGCCCGGGCCTTTTGCCAGGCGACGGAGGTACGGGACATGATCTTGAGGCTGGAGGAAGCGCTGGTGCCGGTGATGAGCGAAGTCGCCACGCTGGGTGACAAAAGCGATTTTGTCTTCGCCGGCACAGTGGAGGAATTGGAAAAGGAGATCGATCGGTTTAGCGCCCCTTTGCCGCCTTTTCGCGCTTTTGTGCTGCCGGGTGAAAGGCAGGGTTCCGCCGCGCTCCATATGGCCCGCACGGTGGCCCGCCGGGCGGAGCGGCTGTTGTGGCGGCTGTCGGAGCAGGAGGGCGTGGGCAGGCCGCTGTTGCTGTGGTTAAATCGTTTGTCCGACTTTTGTTTTACCTTGGCCAGGTTTGAGGATTGGAAGGAGGGAGAAAATGACGTCGTCACGGAGGGATAACCGGGTGCCGGAGCAAGTAGAAGCGCGGGTGGCACAGAGGGTGCCGGAGCAAGTAGAAGCGCGGGTGGCACAGAGGGCGCCGGAGCAATTATTTACCTGTGATAGCTGTGATTCGCGCTCCTGCACCCGGGAGGAAGGCGGGCGGGGGCCGGGAAATTGCCCGGCGGGCCAAGAGGAGCTGATGTCGGCCGCTCTGGGCCAATACAAGTCGGAGGAGCTTAACGCCTTTTACCGCTGCTCCGTCCAGGTGGCGGCGGCGGGCAAAGGTCGCTGGCCCCGCCTGCGCGAGACGGCGGAGTTTGCCCGCCGCATGGGCTACCGGCAATTGGGCGTCGCTTTTTGCGGCGGCCTGCGGGAGGAAGGGCGGTTTGTCTGCGCTTATCTGCGCCGCCAGGGTTTTACGGTGGTTTCCGTCATGTGCAAAACCGGCGGCGTTTCCAAAGAGCAGGCCGGCATAGGGGATGAGGAAAAAGCGGGGCCGGAAAATTTTAAGCCTATGTGCAACCCCATCGCCCAGGCGATGCTGCTCAATGAGGCGGCGACGGAGTTCAATGTTATGGTTGGTCTGTGCGTAGGGCATGACGCCTTGTTTTTGAAATATGCCCAGGCGCTGACCACCGTGCTGATCGCCAAGGATCGGGCCTTGGCCAACAATCCGGTCGAAGCGATTCGCCGGGGGGAAAGCTGTTTAGGAGATGTCCGCGAATAACTTGGACAGACGACAAAAATACGAAAAAAATACCGCGCCATTTGTCCAAGTTATTTATTGACAGTTCCTCTGCCTTGTCCAAAAATATAAAATAACATGAATGCCGTAAATGTAATATAACGCGAATTGACAATTACCGGCGAAACAGGTAAAATACTGCCTGACACCATTTGTTTAGTATGGGAGGCAAGTAAAAATGAAAACCGGTAAAATGTTGATGATCCTGGCCGCCTGGCTGCTGATTTTGGGCTTGGCGGCGGGTTGCGGCGCCGGCGCCAGCGGCGGCGGGACGGCGGGGGATGTGCCTGGCGCCAGCGGCGGCGGGACGGCGGGGGATGTGCCCGACGGTGGCGATACGCCGGCGCCGGGAGACGCCCCGGCGGTAGGCGAGACCGGCGGTGATATCGTCGTCGGCGTCAATTTTGAGTTGTCCGGAAATTTGGCCGGTTACGGCCAGGCCAAGCTGAACGGGCTGCGGATCGCCCTGGATGAGATCAACGCCCTGGGCGGCGTTTTGGGTAAAACCCTGGTGGTCAAGGAGTATGACAATAAAGGCGACAATGCCGAGGCGGTCAGCCTGGCCACCCGTTTGATGGGCGAGGATAAAGTGGTCGCCATGATCGGGCCGGTGACCAGCGGCCGGGTGATGGCCGCCGCGGACGTGGCGAGGCAGTTCGGCATACCGCTGGTGACCGGCACCGGCACTTCCGTGGGCATTACGGTCAGGGCCGACGGCGAGGTCAACCCCTTTGTGTACCGCACCTGCTTTACCGATCCTTATCAGGGGACGCTGGCCGCCAGCTACGCCGCCGGCAGTCTGGGTCTGAAAACCGCCGCCCTGCTGGTGAATCAGTCGGACGACTACAGTATCTACATGGCCAGCGCCTTTCAGGACGCCTTTGAGGCGGCGGGCGGGCAGATCGTGGATAGCGTCAGCTTTATGCAGGGGGATCTGGATTTCCGGACGGCCCTGACCAAGATCAAATCCGCCGGGGCGGCAATGATCTTTTGCCCCAATTATTATGAGCCCAACGCGCTGATCGCCAGACAGGCGCTGGAATTGGGCTATGACGGCTATATTATCGGCGGCGACGGCTGGGACAATCGGGATCACCTGATCCAAACCGCCGGCCCGGAAGCCTTACAGAAGGTCTATTTTATCAACCATTATTTCCCTGGGGACACCGGGGACGACAATCAGCGCTTCGTGGAGAAGTACGCCGAGCTTTATCACAGCGCCCCGCCCTCTTTCGCCGCCTTGGGCTACGATACCATGTGGTTTGTGGCCGACGCCATCGAGAAGGCCGGCGCCGCCGATCCGGCGGCCATCGACAGGGCTATCGCCGGGACGGTGGGCTTCCAGGGTATCACCGGGACTTTTGACATGGGTCCCAACCATGACCCCATCAAAAGCGCCGTGGTGATCGGGTTTGACGAGGAAGGCAATTATCGGCTGGCGGATAGAGTGCGATGAGTGAGGGCTTGTGAAAAACATCAATTTATTGTTTCGCGAGTCCTAGGCGGGAGTATCAGGGCATGGAGCGGTTTTATGTGTTTTTGCAGCAGCTGATCAACGGCGTTTCCCTGGGCGGCATCTACGCCTTGATCGCGCTGGGCTATACGATGGTCTACGGCGTTATCAAGCTGATCAATTTCGCCCACGGCGACATCTATATGATGGGCGCTTTCGCCGCCTACTTTGCGGCCCTGTGGCTGGGGGCCGGTTTTTTTGGCGCGCTGGCCCTGGCCATGGGCGCCTGCCTGATTTTGGGGACGCTGATTGAGCGGATCGCTTACAGACCTTTGCGAAACAGCACCCGAATCGCCGTTTTGATCACCGCCATCGGTATGTCCTTTTTGCTGGAATATACCATGGTTTTTTTTCTGGGCGCGCGCTCCAGGGCTTTTCCCGAGCTGCTGCCGCCTGTGCGGATCGATTTTTTCGACGGTCGGGTATTTATTACCGGCAAAGAATTGCTGATTTATGGCGTTACCCTGTTTTTGATGCTGGCGCTGCAGCTGATTGTCCACAAAACCAAAATCGGCAGGGCTATGCGGGCGGTGGCTTTTGACCGGGAGGCCGCCATGCTGATGGGCGTGAATATTGACCGCACGATTTCCGTGACTTTCGCCCTTGGCTCGGCCTTGGCCGGGGCGGCGGGCGTGCTGGTGGGGATTTATTACGGCGCGATCAACCCGCTGATGGGTATGACGCCGGGTTTAAAGGCGTTTGTGGCGGCGGTGCTGGGCGGCATCGGCATTATCCCCGGGGCGGCTTTGGGCGGCCTGCTGATGGGCCTGATCGAGACCTTTGTGATCGCTTACGGCCAATCCACCTATCGGGACGCGGTGGCTTTCGCTCTCCTGATCCTGATCTTGCTGATCAAGCCCACCGGCATTTTGGGAACCAACGCGCGGGAGAAGGTGTAACGGCCCATGAGACAATGGCTTACAAAAACTAATCTGCTGGTCGGCCTGGGGCTGGCGGCTTTTTACGGCCTGATCCAAATCCTGATTCAGGCAGGGGTATTGCGGGCCTTTCATCAGGTCAACCTGATCACTGCCTGCCTGGGGATCATCATGGCCGTCAGCCTGAATCTGATCACCGGCTTTACCGGGCAGTTCAGCCTGGGTCACGCCGGCTTTATGGCGGTGGGCGCTTATTTCTCCGCCGTGCTGACCGTGCGGGGGGGTGTTTACTCCCCCTTTTCCATAGTGGCCGGCGGGTTGCTGGCGGCGGTTTTCGGGCTGCTGGTCGGCCTGCCCGCCCTGCGTCTGAAAGGCGATTATCTGGCTATCGCCACCTTGGGGTTCGGCGAGATGATCCGGGTGCTGCTGCTGAACGCGAAGTATGTGGGCGGCGCCGCGGGGCTGTTTGGGATTCCCCGGACGGTGGGCTGGACAGGCGCGTTTTTCGCCGCGGCGGCGACGGTTTTGGTGATCCGCAACCTGCTTTGGTCTTCTTACGGCCGGGCCTGCATCGCCGTCCGGGAGGACGAGGTGGCGGCGGAGCTGATGGGGATTGATATTACCAAATATAAGGCGCTGGCTTTCGCGGTGGGAGCCTTTTTCGCCGGCCTGGGCGGCGGCGTTTACGCCCATTATTTTTATGGCCTGCAACCGGATAACTTTGGTTTTATGCGCTCGGTTGATTATCTGGTGATGGTGGTGCTGGGGGGGTTGGGCAGCCTGACCGGCTCGGTGCTGGCGGCGGTGGCCTTGACCTTCATCAATGTGATTTTGCAGCAGTATAGCGCCGTCCGGATGATTTTGTACGCCGTGTTGCTGATCGTTATTATGATTTTTCGCCCCCGGGGTTTGATGGGCAGCCGGGAGCTGCGGATCGGTCGGGGTGGGGCAAGAAAGGCGGCCGGAGATGGCGCTGCTGGAGATGCGTAAGGTATCCAAAGCCTTCGGCGGTTTGTCGGCGGTAACAGATGTGAGCCTGCGGGTGGCGGCGGGCGAGACGGTCGGCCTGATCGGCCCCAACGGCGCCGGCAAGACCACGATATTTAATTTGCTGACCGGCGTGGATCCCGTCGACAGCGGGGAGATTCTGTTTGACGGCCGGCGCTTGGCGGGCCGGCGTCCGGCGGTGATCAACCGTCTGGGTATCGCCCGCACCTTCCAGAATATCCGGCTGTTTAACGATCTAACGGCGTTGGACAATGTGCGGGTAGCTTACCACAGCCGCGTGGGTTACAGCTTGTTGGCGGCGATACTGCGGGTCGGCGGGTACTACCGGGAAGAAAAGGCGATGACCGAGAAGGCGATCAGGCTGCTGGAGATCTTTCATTTGGCGGACAAGCGGGAGGCCATTGCCCATAGCCTGCCTTACGGCGAGCAGCGGCGGCTGGAGATCGCCAGGGCCTTGGCCGGCGAACCCAAGCTGCTGTTGCTGGATGAGCCGGCGGCGGGGATGAATCCCCAGGAAACCGGCGAGCTGGCGGCTTTGATTAGTTGGATTCGGGAGGCCTTTCACCTGAGCGTCCTGCTGATCGAGCATGATATGTCCCTGGTAATGAGCTGCTGCCAGCGGATTTATGTGCTGGAGTACGGCCGCCTGATCGCTGGCGGCGATCCGAAGACCATCCAAAACCACCCCAAAGTGATTGAGGCCTATTTAGGCGGCTAACGGGGCGGCCGATGAGGCAGCTAATGGTGGAGGCTGATGAACTGCTAACGCGGTGGCTGACGGGGCGGTCGACGGGCGGCGGAAAACCGAATAAGTTGTTGTTTTTGGGAGGACGCCGGCGGCGATCCTCCCTTTTGTTAAATCTTTGTGAAATAGCAGGAAAACATCCGCCCGTATCGAAATGTAAAAAAGGTTAGGCGGTGAAGGGAAAGTGAGCGGGCGGATCACAAGGGATCTGGTGGATAATCTGCGCCGGCAGGCGGATATCGTGGAGATCATCGGCGGCTATGTCGCGTTGCGGAAGCAGGGCCAGAATTATACCGGCCTTTGCCCTTTCCATCAGGAGAAGACCCCTTCCTTTGTGGTATCGCCGGCCAAACAGATCTATCACTGTTTTGGCTGCGGTAAAGGCGGCGATGTGCTTACCTTTCTGATGGAGCAGGAAGGCTTAGGCTTTCAGGAAGCCGCGGAAAAGCTGGCGACCCGTTATGGGATTGCTTTGCCCAGCCGGGAGTTGACCGCCGCCCAGCAGCGGCAAGAGGCCCAGACCAAGCGGCTGCGTCAGGTCAATCAATGGGCCATGGCGGTTTATCAAGAAGCCCTGGCCGGCGCCGCGGGCACTCCCGGTCGGGAATATTTCCGGCGCCGGGAGCTGACGGCGGACACGATCCGCCGATTTTGCCTGGGCTACGCCCCGGATCGCTGGGATTACCTGACCTTAGCCCTCCGGGCTAAAGAGGTCGCCGATGAGGAAATGATCCTTTTGGGCCTGGCGACCCGGAGCCAGCGGGGCGGGCTGATCGACAGGTTCCGGGGACGGGTGATCTTCCCCATCCTGGACGACCGGGAAAACGTGACCGGTTTTGGCGGCCGGATCATTGACGAGGGCCAGCCGAAATACCTGAATTCCCAGGAAAGCCCTTTGTTCCACAAGGGCAGCGGCCTGTATGGGCTGCATATCGCTAAAGGCGCCATCCGCCAGTTGGATCAGGTGGTCATCATGGAAGGCTATATGGACGCTCTGGCGGCTCATCAGTATGGGATCGCCAACGCGGTGGCCTCCTTGGGGACGGCCCTGACGGCGGAGCAGGTCAGATTGTTGACCCGGTATACCTTTCGTACCTTGCTTTGCTTTGACGCCGACGGGGCCGGTCAGGCCGCCGCGCTGCGGGGCATGGAGGTTTTGGAGCAGCAAGACTGCCGCATAGGCGTGGTGCGGATCCCCTCGGGCAAGGATCCGGACGAGTTTTTGCGGCAGCAGGGCAGAGAGGCGTTTCAGAGGCAGATTGATCAGGCGTCGTCTTTATTCGAGTACAAGTTCCAACTCAATAAAGAAAAATTTGATCAGGACACTATGGCCGGCAAAGTGGCTATCATTCAAGCGACCCTGCCGGATCTGGCCAAGGTAAGAAGCCCCGTAGCCCGTCAAGGCTATGTCACCTTGATGGCCGAGGCGCTGCGTTTTCCGGAACCGGCGATCAGGGATGAGTTGCGGCGGTATTTTGGCGGCGGCAAGCGGTCGGCGGGGCAGGAAAGCGTCAGGCCGACCCAGGCCGAGACGGCGGCGGACGCGGCCCAAAGCATCGTGATCCGCGGCCTTTTGCGGGACATGCCTTATCTGGAGAAGGTAGAGGCGGCCGGCGGGGAGGGGTTGTTTGTCCATCCGGCGGCCCGGGGGCTGTATCAGACCCTTTTGGCCCTTTGGCAGGCAGGTTATACATCGCTGACAGAAGGGGATATGGTGGCCCTGTCCGATCGGCGGGAGGAAAGGGACTGGCTGACAGGGATATTGCTGGCGGCGGAAGTACCCGGCGAGGCGGAAAAGGTGTTGCGGGACAGCCTGCTGACTTTGCGCCGGCAATTGATGGAGCGTCAAATCAAGGGTATGATGGAGAGGCTGGCGGCCTTGGAAAAGGCCGGCGATATCAGCGCCGCCAGGGAAGTGATGGCGGCTTTATCCAGCCTGAATATGGCAAAACAAAAATTACGGCTCCGGGTATGACCGCGGGATATGAATTTCCGTTGCGGGTAGAGCCGCGTTGAGCGGCAAGGGGAGCGGGAGCGTCGGCGGCGCCGGCAAAACCGGGGGGAAGGGGAGGCTGACTGTTGAAAACCGAGAAGGATTTGGAGCAGAGCCGGATAGAAAAGATCAGGGAACTGATCCAAAAAGGCAAAAAACGCAGCGCGCTGACCTATGCGGAGATCATGGACGCTTTGCAAAATGTGGAGATGACGCCTGAGCAAATCGACGAGGTGTATGAGTCATTATCCGCTTTGAATATTGAGGTTCAGGCCGAGGAGGCCGCGGATGTGGTGCCTCTGGACGAGGCGGATGAGCCGGCGGAGATTGACGAGAACGCGGCGGTGGAGGTCGAGGTGGATATCGATCTGTCGGTACCGGAGGGTATCGGGATCGACGACCCCGTGCGGATGTATTTGAAAGAGATCGGCAGGGTGCCGCTGCTTACCGCCGAGGAAGAAGTGGATCTGGCCCAGCGGATGGAGGAAGGCAATGAGACCGCCAAAAAAAGGCTGGTGGAGGCCAACCTCCGCCTGGTGGTCAGCATCGCCAAACGTTATGTGGGCCGGGGGATGCTCTTTTTGGATTTGATTCAGGAAGGCAATCTGGGGCTGATCAAGGCGGTGGAGAAGTTTGACTTCCGAAAAGGGTTCAAATTCAGCACCTATGCTACTTGGTGGATCCGGCAGGCCATCACCAGGGCCATCGCCGACCAGGCCCGCACTATCCGCATCCCGGTGCATATGGTAGAGACCATCAACAAGCTCATCCGGATCAACCGCCAATTGTTGCAGGAATTGGGTCGGGATCCCAGTCCGGAGGAAATCGCCGCGGAGATGGATATTCCGGTGGAGCGGGTGCGGGAGATTCAGAAAATCGCTCAGGAGCCGGTGTCTTTGGAAACGCCTATCGGCGAGGAGGAAGACAGCCATCTGGGTGATTTCATCGAGGACGACGACGCCCCGGCGCCGGCGGAGGCCGCCTCCTTCCTGCTGTTGAAGGAGCAGCTGGAGGAAGTGTTGAAAACCCTGGCGCCCAGGGAGGAAAAGGTGCTACGCCTCCGCTTTGGGCTGGACGACGGCCGGGCCAGAACGCTGGAGGAAGTGGGGCAGGAGTTTGGCGTTACCCGGGAGCGCATCCGGCAAATCGAGGCCAAGGCCCTCCGCAAATTAAAGCATCCCAGCCGCAGCCGAAAGTTGAAGGATTATCTGGATTGAAATTTTTTTCACCTTGTGATATAATCAGCCGTGGTACCAGCGACCCCTCGCGGGCTCTTAGCTCAGTTGGTTAGAGCATCCGGCTCACAACCGAAAGGTTCCAAAACGCAATACTTCCTCTTGGGGCGTTAGCAACCCCCTTGCGGGCCTTTAGCTCAGTTGGTCAGAGCCTCCGGCTCATAACCGGTCGGTTCCAAAACGAAATACTTCCTCTTGAGACGTTAGCAACTCCTCGCGGGCCTTTAGCTCAGTTGGTCAGAGCCTCCGGCTCATAACCGGGTGGTCGCAGGTTCAAGTCCTGCAAGGCCCACCATCGTACTCATCGGAAACGCTGTAATATCAATGGTTTGCGGCGTTTCCTTTTTGTTTGCCCCTGTTTTTTGCCGTTAGCAACGTCGTTTTTGGTCATTAGCAAAGCTGATTTTCCGCTAATGGGCTGACGAATGGTTTGCCGGTCGGTTCACCGTTCAGGTTGGCGGTTTTGCTAACGGATTTTCGAATTTTGCTAACGGCCTGGGGCCAGCAAGTTTCACCGCGCTCGCGAATCAAAACTGCTAACGGCTTTGGGACGGGATTTTGAAAAACTGCTAACGGTCTCACGCACCGAGTTACGATGTAGGCTCAGGTTGTTTCGACGCGAACAGACCCCTGAGAATCTCCATCGTCGCAGGGTCTTTCAAGCACTGGGCAATCACGGCTTCAAGCGGCCCGTTGGCGGTGTGCTCATCATCGTTGCCGTAGAACGCTTTCTCAAATTTTTTGGCCGTGTTGCGGCGGTTTTGATCCAGTATATGCGCATAAGTGTCTGTAACCATTTTGGCTTGAGAATGCCCCGTGTCGCCTTGGACGGATTTTACGTCGCCCTTGCTAATGAGCAGTTTTACCGTTGTGCTTAGGTGCCTTAAACTGTGAAATTCCACTCTAGGGAAGCCGTTTTCCTCAATAAGCCGCGTGAACAGCTCAGATATATTGCCTCCCTCAACAGGTCTGCCGTTGGCTTGGGCGATGACCATGCCAAAGTCTTGGTATTCATCTCCCAGAGCCGCTTTCAATTCTTCCTGTTCCTTTTTCAGTTTCCAGAGTATCGTTGCGGTTGTCGGCGGAATCCACACAGCCCGCTCACTGGATTTAGTCTTCAACGTTTTCAAGACCAGCATCGTATTTGTATTTTCCCGGAAAGACGGGAATACGAGTTTGATGTGTTCTTGTTTGCGTTGTAGGACTTCAAACGTATGTTTTGATATCCTTTGAAGCTGCGCGTCAATTTGCAGCACCGCGTCTTCAAAACCATTTTCCACATAACCAAATGACACGAAAGGCCATCTCAACCCCGTAATTTCGCCGATCCGCATGGAACAGGCAATCGCCAAGTGCATACAAACGAGGAGATTGAAGTTTTTGCACGCGGCGAGGGCGGCTTTTGCCGTTTCGGGTTCCCACATTTCCCGCGGATTGTCCTCACGTTCCGGGCAGGCGTTTCGTGTGATGGGATTTTTCCCGACATATTCCCAAGAGACAGCCCTGTCAAATGCGTTCGACAACAAAAGATTGATGTCATAGATGTTACGGTCAGAAATCAGGCCGGGGGTTCCGCGTCCCTTCTGCTGGACGGCCGGCTGAGATTTCAGCTTGGTAAAGAACGAATCCATTTTTTTGGTGGTAATATCTTTCAGCTTCCACTGACCAATAATCGGGACAATATAGTTTCGGATCAAGGAAAGATTGCTGGTGTAAGTGGAGTGACCCCATTTGGTAGTGCCATAGACCTCTACATACTCAGTCAGGAATTCCTCCAAAGTCATCGGGTTCGGCGGGACGAAAACGCCGACATCTTGCTTATACT
>JAISDE010000138.1 GCA_031265035.1 Peptococcaceae bacterium
ATCGCGGGCACGGCGCGGGGTTCGAGGGTATGATCGAGACCGGGAATCTCGGCAAACTGCCGGCCGGCGTTCTGACCGAGGCGATCAGCCTGGATGAGATCGTTATTTTTATGAGCAAGGAGGCGAGGCCCAATGGCTAAAATGACATCCTTTATCCGGCTGGATCTCATCACCGTCAAGCCATATTTCACCGTGAAAAACCTGTCGATCTACGCGGTGGTCGCGCTGTTTCTCACCGCCACCTCCGGCAATATCTCCTCGGGTATCGGCGTTGGCATGATGCTCAGCGGCATGTTCACCGGCTATCCTTTCGCGTTGGGCGAGAAAAGCAATCTGGACGCTTTGTACGCCACCCTTGCCCTCAATAGGCAAACCGTGGTGTTGGGTAGATACCTTTTCACCCTGGCGCTGAATTTGGTCGCCATCATCTTTTCGGTCGCGCTTTCCTCGGCTGGCCTGCTCGCGGCGGGAATCTTGGGCTCAAGTATCGGTTCGGAGGGCGTAATGTGGTCTTTCCTCGCTCTCGCCGCCATCATTATCGTGATCCAGGCGATCCAGCTCCCGCTCTATTTTAAGCTGGGCTATTCCAAGGCAAAGTTTATGAGCCTGATGCCGTTTCTCTTTATTATGGCTTTCGTCGCCGCCCTGATGGCCCTGAGTGAGAACGGCAAATTTACCGGCGTTATAGCCGATTTTATCGCGATCATAATGTTTAACAGCAACGGGTTGGCGCTGTTTACGGTTTTGGCGTTATGCCTGATTGTGTTTTTATCCTATCGACTGTCCCTGGCGTTTTATCAAAAGCGGGAGTTTTGAGCGAGTTTTGAGCCTGATGAAGCCCGATGAAGCCTGATTGAGCTTGAAAAAGCTGAAAAAGATGAGTCTGAAATTAGGCTTAAAAAAACCAATTTTTTACAAAATAAACTGCTGGACAGAAGCGGCGGCGGCGGGTATACTATGATGAGAAAATGCCCGGCGGCATCCATCCGACACAAAATGCTTTGCCCCGGCGGGCAAAGCATTTTTGTCAGCGAGCAAACCGCCCCGGGGGAACAACCAGCTGATTGGGGCCAGGTAAGGAGGTAATTTATGCGACACTTGATAGACCCCTTGGACTTTACAACCCAGGAAATCAATTCCCTGTTGGACACGGCCGATGAGATTGCGGCAGACCGTAAGGCGTTTAGCCAGGTTTGTCAAAGCAAGACATTGGCCACTCTTTTTTATGAGCCCAGCACGCGTACCCGCCTGAGTTTTGAGTCCGCCATGCTCAACCTGGGCGGCCGGGTGTTGGGTTTCGCCAGCCAGGACAGCAGCTCCGCCGCCAAGGGGGAGAGCGTGGCGGATACTATCCGTACCGTCTCCTGCTACGCCGACATCTGCGCCATGCGCCACCCCAAGGAGGGGGCGCCCTTTCAGGCTTCCCGGTATTCCCGTATCCCGGTGATCAACGCTGGCGACGGCGGCCACCAACACCCCACCCAGACCCTGACCGACCTGATGACCATCCGGCGGCGGCGGGGCCGTCTGGGCAACCTGACCATCGGGCTTTGCGGCGATTTGAAATTCGGCCGCACCGTCCATTCCCTGCTGAAATCCCTGGCTCGTTATGAGGGCATCCGCTTTATCCTGATCTCGCCGGAGGAATTGCGGGTGCCGGAATACCTGATTGAGGAAGCGCTGTGGGCCAAAGGCATCCCGTTTGTGGAGGCGGAGGACATGGAACGGGTGATGGATCAGTTGGATATCCTTTATATGACCCGGGTGCAGCGGGAGCGCTTTTTCAACGAGGAGGATTATGTCCGGTTGAAAGACACCTATATTCTCACGCCGGAAAAGCTCCGGGCAGCCCGGCCGGATATGTCCATCCTGCATCCTTTGCCCCGGGTAAACGAGATTTCCATCGAGGTGGATGAGGATCCCCGCGCGGCCTATTTTGAGCAGGCGCAAAACGGCGTTTACGTCCGCATGGCCCTGATCATGATGCTGTTGGGATTGTCAAGGGAGGGAGCGAAATGCTGAATATTGACAGCCTGGAAAGAGGTATCGTGATCGACCATATTAAAGCCGGCAGCGCTATGCGGCTTTATCAACTGCTGAATCTGGATCGGATGGAGTGCTGTGTGGCCATTATCAAAAACGCCCGCAGCAGCAAGCTGGGTAAAAAGGACATAATTAAAATTGACGGCATGGTGGATCTGGACGTGGAGGTGCTGGGGTTTATCGACCCCAATATTACCATCGCGGTGATCGATCAGGGCAAGATTATTGAGAAGAAACGCCTGGTGCCGCCGGAGGTTCTGCGCAATGTGATTCGCTGCCGCAATCCCCGCTGCATCACCAGCGTTGAGCTGGGTGTGGATCATATCTTCCGCCTGAGTCGCGGGCAGGAGGGGCAGCGGTATCGCTGTGTGTACTGCGAGCAGGAATATCAGGGGCAGGGGACAGGCGAAAAGTAATAATTTAAGTTTTAAGTCAGGCGCTCAGTGTTAGGCGCTTAGGGGCAGGCGCTCAGTGTCAGGCGTTTAGTGTCAGGCGTTTAGTGTCAGGCGTTCTCGATCAGCGCCCGCAGCCCGGTCAGCCCCGCCTCAAAGTTTACGCCAAAACGGCTGTCGGTGCCGGCGGCCTTTGTGCGGGCGATACTGTCCACCGTAAAGCGCACGGCCGCCTCACTGGCCTGGGCCAGTGTCCGGCCATGCAGCAGGGCCGCTGTCAGCGCGCTGGCGAATATGTCGCCGGTGCCGTGGTACATGGGATCAATGCGTTTGGCGGCGGCATAATCCGTTTGACCGGTTTGCCCGTCCAGGCTGACGGCGCCCAACCGCTCACCGTCAAAGCTCACGCCGGTGATCACTACCCGCTTTGGCCCCAGTCCCCGCAAACCCCGCAGCATACGATGAATATCCTCCCAAGTGTTAGGCCCTTCCCGATAAGGCTCGTCCAGCAGTAGCGCCGTTTCCGTGAGATTGGGCGCGATCAGATCCGCTTTGGCGCACAGCCGGCGCATCTCCGCGGGAAAATGGGGCGGGAAAAGGGGATATAGCTTGCCAAAGTCGGCCATCACCGGATCCACGGCGATCAGGGTATCTTGCCCCTTCAGCCGGTCAAAAGCCGTCATGACGATATCCACCTGCTCAACAGAGCCCAAGAAGCCGGTATAAATACCGTCGAACTCCAAAGATAGCCCCTGCCAGTGGTCGACAATGGGCAGGATATCCTGGGTCAAATCCCGGTAGGTATACCCGCTGAAGCCGCCGGTATGGGTGGAGAGCACCGCCGTGGGAATCACCGCCGTCTCAATCCCGGCGGCGGACAGGATGGGCAGCGCCACCGTGAGGGAACACCTGCCCAGGCAGGAAATATCATGGATTGCCGCCACCCGTTTTTGTCTTCGCATATCAAGAAACCTCCAAATCAGTTTTGACATAACGCTAACGCGATTATGTTCTACATTCTACAGCAAACAGGCGTCTTTTTCCAGCGTTTGTTGTGTAGTCAAAACCCTCATTTTAATACCATTTTATCCCATGTGTGCGAATAAGTATAATCTTCCGCACACACTTTTTTTGCGTTTTCGCTTACGGTGTAGAGCCATTTTTTCGGGCAATTTTTACATAATTTGACAATGCAGATGGGTATACCTCTCTGCATCCATATATTTACTTAATGTTGGCGGTGTCTTTCCATTTAGTTGTAGCACAATACGAACAGGAGGTTGACGATGACACAAAAGATCTATGGTTACGCGCGGGGGTTGGGCAGGGAAAAAGACGCTGGGGCGCAGGTTGAGGCGCTGCTGGCGGCTGGGGTATCCGGGGATTGTATCTTTGTGGAACAGGGATCCGACATGGGCAGGGCGCTAAAGGAGTATGAGCGCCTAAGCGCCGTTCTGCGGCGAGGCGATGTCGTTATGGTCCAACGCCTTGATTGCCTTGGCAGGGATTACGCCGAGATCGCCGCGGCGTGGCAGGCGATCACGCAAAAAGCCGGCGCCGGTATCCGGGTATTGGCGCTGCCGGCCCTGGACACCACGCTGACGGGGCATGACTCAATTGGTACGCTGGCCGCGGATATTTTTGAGCAGCTTTTTTCCTGGCTGGCTGAACAAGACAGCGTCGCCGGCCGGCGAAGAAGATCCGCCGTTTTGACGGCGCGGCGGCCCCGCTCCTGCGGCCGCCCCAAAATCACTAAGCCGGAACGGTTTGACGAGATCTATAGCCTGTGGGTGAGTAAACGGATCACCCTGCGCAAAGCGATGCGTTTGCTGCGGCTGAAGCGGAGCACCTTTTATAAATTCGCGGCGGAGCACAAAAAACTTCTTGCGGAGCGCCCTTGAAACTTCTGGTGGAACGCCCCTGAAACTGTCATGATTATCGTACACCTCTTTTTGTATAATGAGACTATACAGATGACGCAGAAGGAGGCGACGGGTATGAAAATCACTTTCCGGTATGTCAACGGGCATGTGGAGGTTTTTGACTGGTTGGGGAAATTTCTTTTTTCCGCCGACGATCACAGGGAGGCGATGGACGAATTGTTGGAATGGGAGTGACTATTCGGGGCTAGGGCGGCGCGGATCAGAGAGATCAGAGACCGGATCAGAGATCAGAGGGATCAGAGAGATCGGAGAGGCCTCAGAGAGATTTTTACGGTTTTGGGCGGCCGGCTGTTGACAGAGCGCTTCCCAGGCTATAAAATAAGTCGTGGCCGTCCCCGCGGGTGTAGCTCAATGGCAGAGCTCCAGCTTCCCAAGCTGGCTACGAGGGTTCGATTCCCTTCACCCGCTCCATTTTATGTTCGGTTGCCCAGGCGGAAATACGGTCTGGGGGTGTAGCTCAGCTGGGAGAGCACTTGCCCTGCAAGCAAGGGGTCAGCGGTTCGATTCCGCTCATCTCCACCAAAGAAAAATCCCCGCCAGCCCTTACATATCAGGGACTGGCGGTTTTTTATCCCTCCTGCGCCTTGGCCGTCTCGATGTGGTTTTTTACCCTTTTTCGCGGTTTTAACAATGTTCTGTAATGTGTCTTGAAATGTTTGATTTAGCGTCTCAGCCGCCGCGTTGGATGTTAAGCGACAAACAAAGTTAATCGAAAACGACAGTATGCCGCCGTCATTTTGCGCCTGAGACAGTTTAGCCTCCGAGTTGCTTGTGTGAACGTGCTGTATGAGCTGGGTAGCATAGCTGCTCCTGTAGATGGACGGGAAACTCACCGTGTAGATTCCGGCTTTTGGCACGTAAAATCTATCTCCCCCGTTGTTCCAGTTCTCCCCGCCCCCGGCCGCGCACTGCGCCGGAGTAGGCGCGATATAGTAGTTACTATCAGTGGCGCTGCCGTCGATCGCCAAATTCGACGGCCTGAACCGCATGTACCGCGCGGGCATAGGAACCAACGCCCTTGCGTGTCCGCCACAGGCGTAAACACGCTTGTGGCGGTCTTGATGTACTCTCTCGCCATAAATCGCTAAATCACCTCCTATTCCCAACCATTAGTTCTGACTCTGATCCAGCTCAGGCGCTTCCGCGATCCTGTGCTTTAGCATGGCTATACCAATGGCCTTGTCCTCGTAGACCTTCGCCCAGTTGGCGCCGGTGGCCAGCTCGGCGTTGGTGGGCGTGGCGCCCGAAACAGTGTTATTGGTGAACTTCACGCCAAACGGGTGCAGCACCAGCGCCCGGCGGTTGATGAGTATGTCGTCACTGGCCAGGCTGTCCCGATCCGTCTCCACGGGGGTAATATCCACAGGCACACCGTCGCCCCGCCCGAAACATCCCGCGCCAAACATGTACGTTGTGTAGACACCCTCGGCGTTCGGGCAGCCGTCATCAACAATAAGCCTGTACCCCATATACGTGGGGATGTTGATCTCGCCCCGGCTGTTCGGGATGAATGTGATCAGGTTCTGCTTCTGCAGCGTCGTGTAAACGGCGCTATGCGTCGCGAGAGCTGTCAGCTGATCGGACGCGTCGCCGAGCAGCTGTTTCGTGTCAAGGATCGCGTTCCCGCTGATAACAGCCGCCTCCCCCGAAGCCCCCGAGATGTTATTTACATGCGTGCCCGCCAGGGCGGTGGCGAAAATACCGTTAAGGATCGAGATCAGGATAGCCTGCTCCCGTCTGCTCCACCACCCAGCCAGCTGCGCCGAGATCGCCCGCATCGGGCTGTCGCCCGCCAGCGCGCCAGCCAGCTCATTGGAGCTCCACGCCTTGCCCCGGATAAGCAGCGCCGCCACGTCGGCGTCGGTCGTGATCTTCGCCGGAGTCAGCGAGTCACTGTCTGACAAGACTTCCTCCTCGCCCGTGATGGGCTTCCAAAACGGCATATTGATCAGCTTGCCGCCCTGGGTGACCAACTCGTCAAGCTTGGGGTTGGAGATCGCCACGCCGCTCTGAATGAGCGCCGACAACTCCTTGGTCATCTGAATAACGTACGCCGCGAAAACCTCCGGGACGATCACGTCAGAGATTTTTGTTTTAGCCATTATTATTTACCACCTTTCATGTCGTCATAAGAATCTTACCCCCGCCTGCTCGGCGGTCAACCCCAATCCCATCAACATAGCTTTATCCATTTTTTAACGCTTCCTTTCAGGTACATTTTTTTACGCGGGTAATGAGCCGCGAGCCTGTCTCTCACTTTTACGCCCGAGATACCAGACGGGCGATTTTAGGCGTAAAAAAACCGCCCTTCATGGAGCGGCTTAGGTCTCGTCACATCGCTAACAACTCTTGTGTAATCTCGTAGGCGTTTACCTCGAACACCCAGCGGCCCGGCTTCATGGATACATTCGTCAACCCGGCGAGCTCAAAGGGGATGAATACCGCGTCCTCGCGCGGCAGGAGCATTTTTAAATCAAAGTGAGATAAGTCGCCTGGTAACTCGTCGGTCATCTTCCAATCCATCTCTGTGTCTGAGCAAATGATCAGCGAGAATTCATAAGCCTCGCGTTGCCCATGTACGCCGCCGATGGTCTTGACCTCGGCAGACACCTGATAGATCTCAATCTTCGGCGTCGCTTTGCCAACAAACAGCCGCCTATGGCGGTGTATCGCGTATATTTCGCGGTCGGCGCCCTCTATCGTTTTAATCAGCCGCTTCATTTTCCTTATCCTTCCCCACAGCGTATGTGGTCAGTGAGCCGCAAGCCGGGCAATAAACATCATCATCGTCAAACGTTAAATGTTCGCACCGGGTAGTTTTGTTCCCGCTGCAACGATTTAAATCCTTCTCCAAAACAATGCCGCATTTCCGGCAGTAATTATCCAATTCGCTGTAAACGCGCTCGCATTTAGGGCACCGTTTATTTATCATGAAAATCCTCCTTTCGCCCCACGAAAAAAGCGCCCTTGTGAGCGCCTTAATCGCTACGTTTCATTCATCATCTTCCTCAATTGCGTATGTCTTTACCACAAGTTCACCCTTCTTCTCAACGGATTTCAAAACAAGGCCGGCCGCTGTCTCTTCCATCAGTAACCTGTTCAGCGTGTTGTCTTCGGACGCGCGAAAACCGTCAATCTTTATACCGTACGAAGTGTCAATAAAGCGTTTATAAATACGTTCAATCAAATCCTCACCGTCATAAACGTCATCAACGGCTATGATATCCCCGTATATTTCAAAATCTTCCTGCCAACGCCGTTCAAAATCCCTAACATAGTCAGGATCAAGAAAAAGGCTATAATCGTGTATCATTTGCTCATTCAACGTCACGGTATCACCTCCAATATCATCCTACCGGGTTTTTTCTCGACAACCCGGTAATTTAAGCCGCGCCCAAGCAAAAACTCGGTTTCTCTTTTCGAGTACGCCGTGTTGTTTCCCACATATAGTCCGTTCGCGCCTTTAGGAACGCGTATTTCAAGCATAACGGCCTCCCCCATCTTTTTGGATGTGTTGTAGAACGTCTTAGGAACTGTTACTAAATAACTTTAGTTTTTTGTGGTAAAATGGAATAATTCCATTCACCATGAAACGCGTCTCTAACGATATTCAGGGAGTTAAATTCGATATCCGTAACCGTCTC
>JAISDE010000149.1 GCA_031265035.1 Peptococcaceae bacterium
CAGAATTTGATTTGATCGTCAATCTCCATATCCCAGTCGCAGCGGGTGTATTTTTCGCAATACTCCTTTGTGGCCGGATTCATAAAGTCTTTCTCGTAGGGATAGGTAGCCGGCAAGCCCCCGGCCAGGTCGCAAAGTATTTCCTGCTCCTTCCACACGCTCTCGCCGCTCAGGCAACGCCCCACGTTGGCGTAGATAGTATTGGGTATATAGGCGCCTGGCCCAAAAGGCACCTGCCCTACGCCGGGGATATAAACCTCCGGCTTGCCCAGGTCTGAGGCGGTGTAGCCGGCCGCGTAGCCCAATTCCCCAATCATGATCAATTCCGCCAAAGCCTTTTTTACATGGGCAGCTTTGCTGATCCCGTTAATCTCCGCCGCCAGCGAGGCCAGCCCGATGGTATAATCCAAAGTGGCCGGCTTACAGCCGGCATAGCTGTGCCGATGAAACAAAGCGAAAAGCAAAGCTAAAATACCGCCCAAATCCGTTTCCCCGCAAAGGAAGACCCGCTCCCAGGGAACGAAGGTTTGATCAAAGATTACATAGGAATCTGTGTAGCCGGTATCCAGCCCGCGTTGATAGTGTTCCCGCCCCCGGGGATTGTGACAGTGCATGATTTGTTTGATCCCCGGATCGTCGGAGGGCAAGGCGAAGCTCACCGCGTAGGCTTCCTCCCCTTTTACTAGGGAACGGGTCGGCACCACAATAATCTCGTCGGAGATCGACGCCTCGGAAATGTGTACCTTGGAGCCGGAAACCAAGATACCGTCCGCCCGTTCTTCCACTACATGAACATATTGATCCGGATCAATCTGCTGGCCGGGGCGCTTCATCCGATCCCCCTTTACATCTGTTTGGGCGCAACTCGCCACCAGATCATCTTCCTGAAAACGGGTTAGCCACTGAATAAAATTGTCATAGTACTTTGTTTTCCCGCCAGGGCGCTTTTGCGCCTCATAGGAAACGGCATTCACCGCGTTGGCCGCGTCTATCCCCATGCAGCGCTGCGCGCAGGTGCCTACGCGGTTGCAAAGACAGCGGGTCATATCCTGCTTTTTATGCAAGTCCTCAGTTGATTGATGCATGTGCGTAAAGCGGCTGATCGTCTTGCCGGTAATGTGCGATCGGGCCAGAAAAAGATCCGCGTATTGGGGATCCCGGGCCATGTCGTAAGAGATCGACATAACATTGATCGCTCCCCGCTGCCTCTCGTCCAGCCGATCGATTAACTCCCCATTACAATAAACATTTTTGTTCTTCCTGCCCAGATCAGCGATGTACTGCTCCCTTGTCCTCAATACCATAATTCACCCTCCTGTCTTGTTTTTTGACTGATATTGATCAAACGCGTATAGCGCGGCGCCTAAAGCGCCGGCCAATTGCGGCTCCGGCGTTATCTTTATCGGCCTGCCCAATTCGGCCTCCAACGCCTTTACCACGCCCTGATTTCGCGCTACCCCGCCGCTCATGGCTATATCGTCCTCCCATCCCACCCGCGAGGCCAGGCCGCAGACCTTTACAGCCACCGAACGATGAATTCCGGCGATAATATCCGGTTTGGCCGCGCCGGCCGCCAAGAGGGAAATGACCTCAGACTCGGCGAATACCGTACATGTGCTACTCACCGCGGCGGGACGCGAGGAACGATCATGATACGCGCCCATCTCCCGGAGAGAGATTTCCAGAACCCTGGACATAACTTCCAAAAACCGTCCGGTGCCCGCCGCGCATTTCTCATTCATCAAAAATTGCCACACAGCGCCCTGGGCATCCAAGCGGATCACTTTGGCGTCCTGGCCCCCAATGTCAATAACGAGCCGGGCACTGGGCAGCTGATGAGAGACACCCCGGGCGTGGCAGCTAATCTCACTAACCTGCCGGTCGGTCAATTCGCAGGTAAAACGGCCATATCCGGTCGCGACACTGGCCGCGATATCCGATAAAGTAAGCTTTGCCTCATCCAGGGCGCGCTCCACCGCCTGTTTTGGCCCCGAGGAGCCGGTACCGGCCTGTATCGCCTGCCCCGCCACCGGTCTCAGCCCATCGGCTAAAATTACCGCTTTGGAAGACGCGGAGCCTATATCAATGCCCAAGGTATACATTCCTGTCCCTCCCAGCCGCGGATTTTTTATAGTTGGGCTATTGAGGCTCGTCGGGCCCGTTGGGCTCGCAAAATTTCCGCGAAGCTTTGTATCCTGGTTCGAATCTGCTCCACCGATTGGATTTGTTGATCAATCTCTATTTGCAAAAGATTGATCCCGTTTTTTTCCATATATGCTTTCATAGGCGGATAATCAAATTCTTCCGGCTCGCAAAATTTCATTACGCAGAGGACTATGCCATCAGCGCCGCGCTGCTCCACCAAACTTCTCAGCAACGAAAAGCGGGATTTTTCCGGATCCGGGATCAACGAGCAGCCGTACATGGATAGCCACTGTCTGGCCAGACTGTCCAACGGATCGGCGCCTTCCGGCGCGTCCACCCGATATTGTCTGGATTCCTGCGCCAGATCATCCCCCACCACAGCGATCTGATTTTGCTTAAATACCTCCAGCACAGAAACAGGTTCCAGCATGATGCCGGAAACAATAATTTTTACTCCCTCCCAAGGCTTTTTTGCCGCTTTGGCCAGCAGCCCATTTAAGGCTTTCACCAATACTGTGTGGTTTTCTTTCCGCATGAAAAAAGCGCTTTTCATCACCATGTGCCGATCAATGGGGTTGACGAGATCCGGATGGCTGGCGGCGAGGCCGGAAAATTCCCGCATCACCTGTCTGTGCTCGTTATATATCCTGACGCTGGTTTGGATCGCCTCGTCCGATATAGTCGTGGCGCAAGCGGCTTCCAGCCGGGCGCGGATACTCTGATATTCCCGGCGCGTATAATCAGCGGCGGCGTCGATTTTTGTGTTGCGGCTATGCGCGAATTGGATGCAGGGCACTTGCCGCCGCCATTTCTGCCCCATGGCTTTCAGGGTATCGCAAGGCGAGGAAACGATCACCGCCACCAGGGAATCGTAGACACCCTGGAGCTGCAACTCTGTTATACTCTGCATAATAGAACAGGCGAAAGAAGGGAGAGCGGAGGGAGCCAGACGCAAGGTCGTCTCGCCGCCCCACATGCCTACCGGCAGCATCCCGGCGGCATGAGGTATTTCTTCCGGTGTATAAACAGGAAAACAGCCCACCGCGCCTTTGCCGGTTTTCTCGCGATATTCCCGGACAATTTTCCCCGGGCAAGTGGCCACTTTTTTAAAACAATCCAGCAACTCCCTAATTTGGCTCATAGCTCTCCCTCCCTCCCGGGCCTGGCCTGACGCCTCTGATCGATCATTTCCCGCAGACCCTGAATCCGGGTCTCAAATTGGGCGCCGGAGAAATTGCGGGGATCCGACTGATCGCCGTCAAAAGAAATAAAAGGGGTATTGGTAGCGGCGCTCACCGCCCCTTGCATCTCATGATGCAAAAAGGCCATAGTTTTACAGCTGCGATTCATGTGATAGGTCGCTCCCTCACAGCCATATTCCCGCATTACCCGGACGCGGAGATCAATTTGGCCGGGCAAAGACGAGTTGTTGGCTGTCGAGGCGTAAGCCCGGGCCAGGGAACGAAGATCCCCTCTGTCATACTCCAGCGCCCAGGCGACCGGATAAGTGGAGCCGGTCAGGTTCATGCCGGAATTTCTCATAGTCCGAAAAGTAAAATTCAGATAAGGCCAGCAGGCGATCCCTTCCCACATAATCCGATATTTTTCCCCGCCGGGAAACGCTGTGTATCCCAGCCGAATTTTTTCCTCCAATTCCTCAGTTAGCTTCCTGAAGGTATCCCGACAGCCATTTTTTCCCCGCAGGCAAACTATTAGCGCCATGTAATTAAACATATCAAAGCCATTCAGGGGCGAGGGGTTGGCCGAGGCCAGGCTCATCGCTTTCAACCACCAAAAGGAGGACTCCAAAGCTATATCCATTACCTCGTTAAATCTTTGCCAATCGAAAGTATTGCCTGTAATAATCTCCATTTGCCTGACGCAATCCTCAAACTGGGCGACGATATAATCAACGCCGCGCTCAGTAGGCTCAGGCCCGTAATTGTATGGCATATCCAGGGTAATCAAGGGGATTTTCAACTCATAGGACAAGTTCTCGAACCATTTGATCACGACCTCGCAGATGTTGTTGCAGACCAGCAAAAAATCGGGCAGGGGCATTTCCTCAGCGACGCTACGCCCTATATCCGCGTAGGCCAGGTTCAAACGGGCGTAAGAGCAGATATCCAGACAATAGCCTTTTCTCTCCGCCACCTGAATCATATCCTCGGCGCCATGCCTGGCGGCGATCGCGGCGGCATGATTTTCTGGATACAGCATGTGGATGCCCAGCGTCTCGCAAAACTCGCAGGGGGAGATGGATGTGGCCCAGCAGATTTTTTTGCCGCTTTTTTTCGCGGCCGCGGCGTCCGCGTAACTTTTTTTCAAATAGTAATCCAACATTTCCCGGGATGTCGCGCTCTTATCCATACCGGCTCCTTTTCCCTTAATGTATTTAGGCGAACTGTGTTTAGGCGGACTGCGCTTATGCGGACTGTACTTATGCGGACTGTACTTATGCGGACTGCGCGGGCGGACTTGAGAAGTTGTTAAAGCAAAAGACATGCCACAAAAAAAGGTTGATAAGATCCGCGATTTTCCCGGTTTTTTAAAGGTGGCCGGCCAAAAAAAAAGCTGACTGTCGTTTTAAAGCAACAGTCAGCTGTCCTACCTTTTTATGTTGTCGTTTTTTTGCGAATCGCCGCGAATTCTACGAATAAATTTCCGGCGTCGGCTCCCTCAATCCATACCCCTCCATCTTGCGATAAAGGACAGAACGGTGAATACCTAATTTTTCCGCTGCCTGGGAGACATTATAATTACATTGACGCAGAATTTGGCCCAGGTATTGCCGCTCAAAATCCCTCATGGCTTGCCTTATGGGCTTTTCCTCTACCGGCGCCCGCCCGGCGCCCGCCGCGGCCGCCGCCTCGGCCGGCGACGCCAGGCCCGGCGTCAACGAGGTTAGCGCCACCCGCCGCATTATGTAAGGTAAAAGATAACTGTCGCGAAAAGAAAGCGCGTCTTTTGAGGATGAGACATAAAGCTGCTCTATAACATTCCGCAACTCCCGGGCGTTGCCGGGCCAATAATATTTTTTCAGCGATTCCAGAGTACCCGGCGTCAGATGCTTATGCTTGCCGAATTTTTGATTCGCCACCTTCAAAAAAGCCGCGGCCAGGGGGATGATATCGTCGGTACGATCCCGCAAGGGCGGAATCGTTAGCGGTAAGGTATTGACGCGATAATACAGATCCTCCCTGAATTCTCCGTTGGCGACCATTTTTTCCAGATCCCGATTTGTGGCGGCGATCAACCGCGTATTGGAGTATTGTATGGTATTGCCGCCCAAGCGTCGGTATTCCCCGGTCTCAATCACCCGAAGAAGCTTGGATTGGACAGACATCGGCAACTCGCCTATCTCATCCAAAAACAAGGTGCCTTGGTTGGCGATCTCAAACAGGCCGGCCTTCCCTTCTTTCCTCGCTCCGGTAAAAGCGCCGCCTGTATAGCCAAACAGTTCCGACTCAATCAATTCCTTGGGCATGGTAGCGCAGTTGAGAGGAAAAAAAAGATGCTTCGCCCTGGCGCTGCGCCGGTGAATGAATCTGGCGCAAATCTCTTTACCTACGCCGGACTCCCCATACAAAATGACGGTGATATCATAGGGGGAAATTTGTTCCAGAAAAGCTACCAGCTGCTTCATAGACGCGCTTTCCGCCACCAACTCGTCCTGCTGGGAAGCGTTGTTGAGATAATCTACCGCGCTGACCGCGATTCGCCGTTCGGAATCAATTTTTTCCACAAGATTCAACGGCAGGCCAACATCCTGGCTGAATGAGATGATCCGGTATAATTGCCCCTCTTGATCAAAAAGCGGAAAAGAAAGCGCGACAGCGGGCGACGCGATGCAATTCTCTATATATTGGATTTCCGGTTTTTGGGTTACAAGGGTTCTTAGAGCCGCGGAATTGTTAAATAGCCCCCGCTTGATTAAATCGCCCACCGTAAGCCCCAGAACCTGCTCCGGCGGAATGCCGTATTTATCATAAGCCCTTTGATTGACATACAGGACGCGGGCGTCACGATCGGTGACAAGAATAGTGCCGTAATACGTCTCGGCGATTTCTCGCAAAATCTCAAATTGCTTGTCCTGGTCTTGCGGTAAACTCAACATGATCGCGCACCTTTCCGCGTAGTGGGCTGCCGCGGCGCTCTCCTGTAGCTCCCACGCGGGAAGAAGGGATCGGCCTTTTAAGTCCTCAATGCCCGTGAATATCGCACTCGTCGCAGTCGTGACCGGCCGTTACCGTTTCCGGCGGCGGCTCCTGGCCATTTTTGATATAGTAGTCGGCTATGGCCGCCTTGACCGCTTCCTCCGCCAGCACCGAGCAGTGCAGCTTGACCGCCGGCAGGCCGTCCAGAGCCTCCACGACGGCTTTGTTGGTCAGGGTCAGGGCCTCGCCCACGGTTTTGCCCTTGATCAGCTCCGTCGCCATAGAACTGGTGGCGATGGCGGCGCCGCAACCAAAGGTATTAAACTTTACGTCGGTAATCACATCCCCGTCGATTTTCAGGTACATTTTCATGATGTCGCCGCATTTGGCGTTGCCTACCTCGCCTACGCCGTCGGCGCCGTCGATTTTCCCCACATTGCGGGGATGGGTGAAATGCTCCATAACTGTGCTACTGTACGCCATGATAATTATTCTCCTTTCTCGATCCGCTCCCAAACGGGCGACATATCCCGCAACAACTGGATAATACCGGGCAAGGTCTCAATGACATAGTCCATTTCCGCCGGCGTATTATACTCCGACAGGGAAAGGCGCAGGGAACCGTGCGCTATCTCGTGAGGCAGCCCCAGGGCCAGCAGCACATGGCTGGGATCCAGGGAGCCGGAGGTGCAGGCCGAGCCGGAGGAAGCGCTGATACCGGCCATATCCAGCCGCAGCAGCAAAGACTCGCCCTCGATCCCCTCAAAGCAAAAATTGACGATGCCGGGCAGCCGTTTTTCCCGGTGGCCGTTGAGGCGGCCCCGGGGAATTTGGCTCAGTGCCTCAATCAGCCGATCCCGCAAAGCCGATACCTTATCGCTGTTGGCCACCATATGACCGCAGCTGTCTTCCAGCGCGGCTACCATGCCGGCGATACCGGGCACATTCTCGGTGCCGGCCCGCTTGCCCCGCTCCTGGGCGCCGCCCTCAATAAAGCTGGCGACCGGGACGGCGCTCCGGCAATACAGGGCGCCGACGCCCTTGGGGCCGTGAAATTTGTGGCCGGACAAAGACAGCAGGTCGATGTTTTGCTCTTTGACATCAATGGGCACATGCCCTACGGCCTGTACCGCGTCGGTGTGAAACAGGACGCCCCGCTCCCGGCAGATCGCCCCTAGCTGGGGGATGGGCTGCAAGGTGCCGATCTCGTTGTTGGCGTACATCACGCTGACCAAAGCGGTGTCTTCCCTGATGGCGGCGGCCAATTCCCCCGGCCGTACCAACCCGTCCTCATGCACCTCCAGCAGCGTGACCTCGGCGTCGCCCTTTTTCGCCAGCTTTTCCAAGGTGTGCAGCATAGCGTGATGCTCAAACCGGGTCGAGATAAAATGCCGCTTGTTTTTTTTCGCCCCGATCGCCGCCGCGATGTAGACGGCCCAATTGTCCGCCTCGGTACCGCCGCCGGTAAAATAGATCTCTCTGGGGCTGGCGTTCAAGAGTTTTCCCAGCCGTTCCCTGGCGCTGTCCAAAACGGCGGCCGCTTCCTGCCCCGGTGTATGAATGCTGGAAGGGTTGCCGTATCCCGCCGTAAAGCAAGGCAGCATAGCCGCCAACGCCGCCTGGCTCACCGCCGTCGTCGCCGCGTTATCCGCGTATACGTTCAACACAAATCACCCCTTTTTTAATATTTGGTCATTACTTATCAATATGGTAAGTTTCCTATGTTTTGATCTAAGTATAATGCCTGCCGGGGCGGCTGTCAATAGTCTGGCGAACATAGTCCGGAATAGATTCGGCGGATTCGGCGGATTCGGCGGACAGCGGGCCTGGCTGGTCTGGCTGGCCCATCTGACTGGGCTGACCGGGCTGGCCAGACAGCTGGGCGGGCTGCCCGGGCCGCAGGTCGGCGAAAAAACGGCGCAACAAAGCCTGGGCCTCCGCCGCCAGCAGACCGGAGCGGACGGCCACATCATGAGGGAAGCCGGGAAATTGGGCCAGATTCAGCAGGGAACCGCAGGCGCCCAGCCGAGGATCGTCCGCGCCATAGACAATTTGCCGCAGCCGGCTCTGCGCGATGGCGGCGGCGCACATGGGGCAAGGCTCCAGAGTCACGTAGATGACCGCCTCCCCCAGCCGCCAATCGCCCAAGGCCGCCCCCGCCTGGCGTAAGGCGATCATCTCGGCGTGGGCGGTGGGATCGCGGTCGGCCTCCCGCCGGTTGTGGCCTCGGCCGAGGATCTCGCCGCCGCCGGCCACCACGGCGCCCACAGGGATATCGCCGTGGGCGGGCGCCAGCGCCGCCTCAGCCAGGGCCGCCAGCATAAACCGGTGGTCGGCGGCGGAAAACTTCGCCAATCAGGCTCGCCTCCTATTTGCATCCTATTTATGTCCTATTTAGGATCTATTTAGAACCTATTTATATCCTGAAAACCTTTTCCATACTCTACAAACCTTCCAGCGTCTCCTGCGCGATGTTTTGAATCACGGAGATTTCACCATACACCTTCGCGATAGCCTCCGATATTTTCACTGTTTTCGTATTGATCGCCGTGATTGAGTCGGCCGCCGCGCTTGATATCTCGTCCGTCTCGGAAACAGTTTGTTTTGATTTGTTGGCCAGCGACTTTACTTCCCGCGCCACCACGGCGAAGCCCTTGCCGTGCTCGCCCGCCCTGGCCGCCTCGATGGACGCGTTTAACGAAAGAATATTGATTTGCTGGGAAATCGAGGTGATCTCCTCCGACATCTTGCCGAATTGAGATATCACCGCGTTGATGTGCTCGACGGAACCGACAATCTCATTCGACAAACCGCCGATGCCCGCGATATCCTCCATGATTTTATATATGTTCTCAAGGTTGGTCTTTGACAGATTCACAATCTTCGAGGAGTCCAACTGAATAACGTCTTTCTCGTTTTGGATGCAGTTGGCCGGTATATCATAACCCAGCACAATCCTGCGGGCCATATCGCGACAGGATCTGGAGCCGCAAGCCCCGCAATCGAAGGTCTTCTTCTCGTCGGTCACTTTGCCGAGGGTCATAAACACTTCCTCTATCTGCGCGTCGGTCACTTTGCTTAGCGGGACGGGTCTCGGCGCGTAACTCCGCAAAAAATCATCAAGCCGCAGCGTCTCGTCATATTTTTGATAAAGCTTGTCATACTGTGACCTGTCAGGGTCAATCAGCACATTTTTGCGGTTTCTGTCCATGACCGCGCCCACCTCAAAACGACTGAGCTTGTGCCCGCAACCCGTTCCGATATTGCAGCCCTCAGGACAGTTCAGGACGTCAAATATAGCGGGGAGATCACTCTCCCGCTGACTCGCGAACAGTTTCAGCGCGTCGTAGACGACACTCTGCCCTTCCGCCTGATCGATACGAAGCTGTTTGCCGAGATAATACTCAATATTTTCCTTCAGGCCGCCCGGCATGGGGAAAAGACGCCCCAGCGCCGACTTCTCATGATCAAAGCCCGATTGCCGCTCCGGCAACCGGATATTATTCTTCTCGATGTACTCATACAGTTTTTTCAATGTCACATTGTAGTGGACGTAACCCGTGTCCTCAAACTCGTGCGCTTTCGCTATGCAGGGAGAGATAGCGGCGATTTTGTCATTGACGCCGCGATACTTCTTCATGTAAATGGCGACGCAGAGCATGGGGCTTTGCACAGGCGACAGATATTTGATCAGGCCAGGCTCATGCAGCAATATATAATTCACGATGGCGGGGCAAGGTTGTGTGATCAGGGATTTTGGCTTCTTCTTTTGAATAAACCGTATATGCGCCCATATACAGATATCGGCGCCCAGAGACACATCATAGATTTTTTTGGCGCCCAGATCCCGCAGCCAAGCCAGCACCCTGCCGCCATCAAGCTCATTCGAGCGCATGGCCGGCGCGGCGAATATTGAGATGGGCACCCCATTCTCAAGATCCCGCAGAAACCTGGCTGTATCGTCCTCATAATCCCGCGCGTCATGATGGCAAGCATGGACGCAGGCGCCGCAAGCGACGCACTTTTCGCTGTTTATCCTGACCTTTATCCTGTCGCCATCCTTGTAGGTGATGTTGGCGCCTTCCATTGGGCAAGAACGTACACATTTGTTGCAGCCGACGCACATGGTCTCGTCGTTCGTGATCAATTTTCGCATTGCTTTTGCTCCAATAACCGGCTATTTTTTTGCTCTTTTTACCTCCGTTATAGCATTGTAGCACGAAACAATAGGCTAATACAACAGGTTTTTATCGTCCCGGCGGCCGTTCCCGGCGGCCGCCCATTATCATATTATCTTATTTTATTAAATCAATCCCTTTTCGCAGGGTCGCCCCGTCAATCGCCCCTTGCGCGCCCGCCGCTATGTAACCGTACTCATCGATAAACAGCGTCGTAGGGATGGACATTATCCCATAGGTGTACGCCGCTTC
>JAISDE010000238.1 GCA_031265035.1 Peptococcaceae bacterium
AGCCCCGCCGGCGGTGCC
Source organism: Peptococcaceae bacterium (assembly GCA_031265035.1). Lineage (GTDB taxonomy): Bacteria > Bacillota > Peptococcia > DRI-13 > UBA5745 > JAISDE01. Next base: position 19 of record JAISDE010000238.1, read on the forward strand.
GTCTCGGTCGACAGTACTGTCCCGTCCGGCATGATGATCCCGGCCGGCAGGGTGGTGCCATCCGGCAGGGTCGTCCCGGCCGGCAGAACCGTCCCGGCCGGCAAGGTTGAGCCCTCCGACAAGGTCGTCCCGGCCGGCAGGGTGGTGCCATCCGGCAGGATTGTGCCCTCCGGCAGGGTGGTACCCCCCGGCAGAGTTGTGCCGGCGGAGGGCGTCGTCGTCCCGGTCGCCGAGGCTACCGTCCCGGCGGGGGACGTCGCCGGGACGGCCGCCGAGGCCGCCGTCCCGGCGGGCGGTGTCGCCGTCCCAGCCGGCGTCGTCGCCGTCCCGGCGGGGGACGTCGCCGTCCCAGCCGGCGGTGTCGTCGTCCCGGCGGGGGGTGTCGTCGTCCCGGCGGGGGGTGTCGTCATCCCGGCGGGCGTCGTCGTCCCGGTGGGCGGCGTCGCCGTCCCGTCCGGCTGCGTTACCGTCTTGGGGACCGTCACCGCCGCCGTGCCGGTATCAATGGGCGGCACTGCTATCGTGCTCTTCCCAAACACGTTCTCGGTGGCCGGGGGCTGGTTATTATCAGCCGCCGCCAGGCTCACCGCCGGCGCGGATAATGTTAAAATCAGCGTAACCGTCAAAAATGCTCTTGAAAAAGTCCTCATCCCAAGACTTCCCCTTTCCGCGTCCTCTACTCTGTCTGGTACCGCGTATCTATCCTCTCACGCGCTGGCCGCCGCCGCCTCGTTCTCCCCTTCCGTCTGGGGCTCGGGCCGCAGGATATAATCGTTGCGCTCTTGCAAATCGTAAAAAATTTCCTCGCCGTAAAAGCTGTTGGCCCTGATATCCGATATATCCATGCAGCCGGTCTGATAAAGCGGGCATTGATAGCTGGGCGTGTACTTGGTCTTGGCCGGATAATTGCCGAAGGACACCAAAATAGCGTTGCCGGTATCGGCCTTGTTGTTGAGCCGCTGCAGCTCGGAGGGATAGATCAGGGGCCGGGTCTGCAATTGGCTGGACACATTATACTGCCCGTTTTTGTCCCCCATAGCCGAGGAAACGCTGTTGGTGGATACGGTCATATTGCCGCAAAGCTCCGAGAACTCCTTGCAGGTACCTATATCGTTGCTGCCGATAAACAGCTTGAGGCCGCAGTTGGACTTGATGATATCCGCCACCTTGTCCCCGTAGACATTGTTGAGCTGGGCATAGGACTGCACCACCATCTGAAACCAGATCTTGCGGCTGCGGCCTACCGTGATCATCTTGTCAAACTTGTCAATCTTGGGCATATTACCAAACTCATCCAGCAGGAAATAGACATTGCGGGGCAGGCTCAAATCCTCCCGGCCGGAGGCGATCTTGATCAGCGCCTTGTAAATACTCAACACAAAGACGCCGGCCAAAGCGTGCCTGGTGTCTTTCTCGTCGGGTATTTTCAAAAACAGCGCCGCCGGCTGGTTGGCGAAGATCGTCGGATCGATATCCGTGGCGGCGGTCAGGGAGCAGATCCCCTCGTCGTTGAACAGGGACAGCTTGTCCAACGCTATAGACATGTATGATTGCAAGGTATTCTCCGCCGAGGACAGCACCTGCTTGGACAGGTTCGCCGCCTTGGACAGCTTGTCCCGCCCCTGGAAATACTCCTTCAGCGTCGCGAACTCATTCTCGGAGTTGCCGATGGCCTTGGAGATATTGTAGAAGCAATATTTCTCCCTGGTCATGCCCAACTCCGGCTTCTCGCTGTCCTCCAGCATCGCCAGCGCCAGGGCCATGATTATGGAGCGCGCGCCCTTTTCCCACACCGGATCGCTCTCCGACTCAACGGGGCAAATGACGCCGATCAGGTCGTTCAAATCCTCATATATCTCATCATATATCCGCTGACGGGCGATCCTGATCAAATCCAACAGCCTTTTGCCGTCGGCGTAGGCTTTGCCGTCAAACTCATACCAGACCTCGCCGTAGGCCGCCGCCGGATCCGCCAGGGTCAGGCCGCTGGCCGCGGCGTCGTCCCGCCGCCGGGAAATATCGTCCCCATGATGGGCGTAGGTCTGATACCGATCGTACAAATCCTCCAGGGGATTCCAGCGGAAGGAGGCGTAAGGCTCCCGCAAATCCAGCACCATACATTTGTAACCCCGGCTGGTCAAAAATTTGGTGTGAGTCTGAAACAACTCCCCCTTGGGGTCGGTGCAGATCATGGACGAGCCGGCGGCCGTGGCGCCCAGGATCTGGATCACGGGATTGATGAAGGTAGTGGTCTTGCCGGAGCCGGTGGCGCCAATAATCAGGCCGTGCATAGGCGCGGCCAGGTTGATACCCATGTTCTTTCGCCGGGGCTGATACAGCGCCCGGATAGCGATGCCGTCCTTTTTTCTCTTGGCCAGCTCGGAGTACTGACAGGCCGAGAAATTAAAATCGAATTCCTTCTCGTTCATAAAGCGGGAATTCTCCAGCGCCCCCTCGACCTCCTTCGCCTTGACGGCCATCAGCCTTTTCGCCCGCTTGCTGGAAGGAGCCGCGAAGACCACCCACAGCATGGCGATACCCACCACCGCCAAAGCGCCCGTCATATAGCTTTCCTTTTCCAGAAGCACGGTGTAATCCAGCAAAACCTTCATATCACCCCCCGACGTCAGATCCTCCCGATGGAGATAGGCGGAGCGCAACAGGCCCCCCGCCAATGTCACCACCACCGCCGCCAGAATGATGTAGAAGAAGATTCGCCGCAAGATTCGCATAAGCAACACCGCTCTTTTCTGCTTTAGTCCGCTGAAATATCTACGTAGGCGGTAATCCAAAATATATCTCAGGTCTTCCTCAAAGCGCCTTTGCCCCGCCGCGCCAGATAATCGCTGATAACGGCCCATTTTTCCCGCAAATCTACCTTGAGCTCCCGGATTAACAAAAAGGCTGACCCGCCCCCGCCCACAGCCAACGCCAGCAAAAGCAGGGGCCAACTGGCGCCAAACCGCGCGAGCCACGGCGCGTCCCGCCAAAAAATAGCCGGCAGGGAGGACAGGTTTACCCCGATATGAAAAGCCAGGGAGGCGGTCAGGTTGTCCAGCCCAGCGGCCAGACAGCCCAAAAGCAGGCCGCACAAAAACGCGTAGCTGATCCACAAGGGGTGCATGTGGCACAGCCCGAAAGCCGCCGCCGTTATCAATACGGCCCAGCGGGGCGCGAAGCCGCCCAGCAAGATCCGCAACATAAACCCCCGAAAAATCAATTCCTCACTGAGCGGCGTAATGAACGTAATAATCAGCACCGCCAAGATCCTGCCCTCGCCCTCAAAGGCGCTCAGGGCCAGCGCGTCATAAGACTCCAGCCACCGCGCCGGCAAAGGGAGCAGGCTCAACAGCGCCGACAGGGCGACCCCGCAACCGACGCCGGCGGCCAGAATCCGGGCCACCGCCGCCTTGCTCATCTCCAAGGGCGCCAGTCTGGTCGCCTGGGCCAGGGAAAGCCCTTTCTTGCGAAACCGCCCGGCGATCAGCAGGACGGCCGCCAGGCAGCCCGTGACCGTAAAAAGACTCTCCGCCACCGACGACCCGGCGCCATCCCCGGCGGGCAGCGTCACCGTCAGAGCGAGCATGAGAAAGAGCGACGGGATCAGCAGGTATACCGCCAGAATACCGGCGGCGCTCAGCGCTGTTTTTGCCTTGACCGGCAGGTTAAAAATATTCATACAATAACATACTCACACGATCCTGATGACCTGACGGGATCTTGACGACCTCATACGATCTTGATAACGCCGGCCAACCCTGTCAGCTCAAAAATCTCTAAAATCTGCTGCTTTACATTGCGCAGGGACAACTCCAGCCCCAGAGCCTTCATTTTTTTCTGCGCTGTCAGCACCACCCGCAAACCGGCGGAACTGATGTACGCGGTCTCCTTAAAGTCCAGGATCAGGTCGGCGTCCGGCTGGATAGCCGCGAAGATGTCCTCCCGCACCGCGTCGGCGGTATTGGAATCCACTCTGGCCGGCATAGCGAAAAGGTTCTGATTCGTCATTCTCTACTCCTTTAAGTCCTACGTATAGGCCAGGCGCTTTTTAGCGCCTAATCCATGATATCCCAGCTATCTTGCGGTTTTTTCCGTATTTTGATTTATTTTAGCCCACGCCGCGTCTTTTGTCAATGCCGCCAGGTAAAATCCGCGCTAAATCTCCGGGTAAATCTCCGGGTAAGTTCCTGGGTAAGCTCAGGCTAATGAAACTTTGCTCAGCGCCGGGGGCCATGGACTGGGGGCTTAGGCTCCGGGGCCTGAGGCCTGGGCGCGTCATTAACCCGTTCCCGCCGCTGGCCGCCCCGTTCCGACATCATCTCCGCGAAGCTGGTCCGTTCCCGCTCACTGGCAGGCTCGCGCCCGGCGGTGGCCGGCGGCCGTTGGCCTGTCTGGAACGTCCGGGTTTCTCCCCGGAGGTTCAGGGTCAAATCCATTCTGATATCGGCGGCGGCGGGCAGCGCCGGCGCTGGCTGAGCTGGGGCCGGCGCTGGCGTTGCCGGGGCTGGAGCCGACGCCGATGCTGACGCCGATGCTGACG
>JAISDE010000227.1 GCA_031265035.1 Peptococcaceae bacterium
AGACTGGCGGTTAGCGAGTGCTGGCTGTCAGCGTCAATCAACAGGACGCGGAATCAGCCCCGTGTGATATTTTTGCTTTTGAAAAATTTTGACCAACCCTGAAACCCTTGATTCTACGCGGTTTCTTGAGTTGGTCATATTATATCACACGCCTCGCGGTAAACCGCGATGTTCGCTTCCGCAATGTCGAGCGTGTGAGCGTACTCCCGACATTGCGCCTCCTGTCTTGCCACCGCAATCTCGTTATAGAGCGCGGATCGGCAGTAGAGAGCTGTTTTCCTGAGTATCAGCGTCACGGTAGTTTTGCTACAGTATCAGCATGGCGTCCCCAAAGGAAAAAAATCTGTACGACGCCGCTATGGCCTCCTGATAGGCCGCCAGTACCCGTTCCCGGCCGGCCAGGGCGCTCACCAGCATCAGCAGCGTGGAGCGGGGCAAATGAAAATTGGTCAGCAAGCCGTCTACAACCTTAAATTGGTAACCGGGATAAATAAAGATTTCCGTCCAGCCCTGGCCGGCGCTTAGCGCACCGGAACGCCCCAGGGTCTCCAACACCCGAACCGTCGTAGTGCCTACAGCGATCACCCGCCGGCCCGCCGCCCTCGCCCCGTTGATGGCCGCTGCCGCCGCCTCTGTCAGCTCATAATATTCCCTGTGCATAACATGATCCTCGACCCGCTCCGCCGCCACCGGCCGAAAAGTGCCCAGGCCCACATGGAGCAGCACCCTCGCCGTCTCCACGCCCTTTTCCGCCAAAGCCGCCAGGGCGGCCTGGGTAAAATGCAGCCCGGCGGTAGGCGCCGCCGCCGAGCCTGGCTGATCGCCGTAAACCGTCTGGTAGCGTTCCCCGTCGGCCAGCTTGGCCCGAATATAAGGCGGCAAAGGCATCTCGCCTACCTCGGCCAGCGCCCGCTGAAACTCCCCCCGCCAAAAAAAACGCACCAGGCGGCCGCCCGCCGCCGTTCGCTGGCCGATCTCGCCCTCCATCTGGCCGCCGCCAAAAATCAGCCGGGTACCTGGCGGCAAGCGCCGGCCCGGCTTTACCAAGCATTCCCAAATATCCGGCCCCTCCTGACGCAGCAAAAGACATTCCGCCCTGCCGCCGGTCGCCGCCTTTTGGGCCGGCAAGCGGGCCGGCAGCACCCTGGTGTGGTTGAAGACCAGCAAATCACCAGGCCGCAGGTAATCCGCCAGACGCGCGAACTGACTGTGCGCCGGCGGCCCCGCCGTCCTGGGCAGGTACAAAAGCCGGGAACTGTCCCTTGGCTCCAGCGGCTGCTGGGCAATCAGCGCCTGGGGCAGATGATAATCAAAAAGGCTGACATCCACTTATTTTGTCTCCATTCCGTCAATCCATCCCCTCGTCAATCCGTCCCCTCGCCATTCCGTCATTTCATCGTCATTCCGGGTTTATCCCGGAATCCATACCTCTTTTACCCCCGTTTGCCCCAGCGCCCGCCCCTCATCATCACCCCGGCATCCCCCGCCGGCTCTCTCAGCCCGCCGCCCGCACGGCCAGGCGCCCGTCATTTTTGCCCTGATTATAATAATGCTCAATAATTTGCCCATAAGTCATCCCTTTTTCCGCCATGCCGATAGCGCCCCACTGGCTCAGGCCCACGCCGTGCCCATAGCCGTAGCCATCCAGCGTGTAAGCGGTCACCGCGCCGGCGGCGTCCTTGCTCATCTCTTTCAGCCCGGCGGCGGTCATCACAAAAAAACTGTCCCGGCCGGGATTTATGGGCATAGCCTGAGCGGCGGCGGCGCCCAGCGCCACGCTGTCCCGAATACTCCTAGACATCGGCGCCGCCCCGCCTACACCATTGTAAGCTATGACGCCGCCTTCCGGCGTGATGGTAAATAAAGAGCTGCGCAGCCCGAGCAGAGTACGCACCGATTCCCTATGCACAGCCTGGGTACCGCCGCTGCCTACCAATTCCAGCCTGGTAATCCGCCCCGAGGCGTTGGGCTGATCCGTAATAGCCCCTGTAGCCGGATTATAGGCGTAGGCGTATCCCCTGATTTGCCGCAATTGCCCGATATTGATTGGTATATTGGGATTGTCCCGGTTCCAGCGGGCGATTCTGGTCTCCAGATCGGCGATAGTATAGCGTACCTGCCAATGATAGGAGCTGCCGGGATAGCCGGAGCTGTCCTGGGGCCAGCGCTGGGCGGTATTGTCTTCCGGCGACGGCGTCGCTTTGGCGTAAGGCAAAGCCGAGTTCCAGACATTCTCGGCGCTCTCGGTATAGCCGCCGGCGTTGGCGCTGAAAAAAGCCTCAATCAACTGGCCGTCATAATAGATCGCCTGACCGGCGGTAGCCTCCACCGCCGCGGTAGTATAAGGCCGCTCGTTGCTGTAGCCGCCGTATACCTGATCGTTGCCCCCATCCGTCAAATCGTAGGCGGCGGCGCTGTTTTTATGCTTTAAGGCATAGGTGCGGCTAATCACAGCCTGGGTTTTCAGCGCCTCCGACGGCGCCGTGCTGATCCCCATCTCCATGGGCACCACGCCCAGCAAATACAGCTCCACATCCAGAGCGTTGATCACATTTATGCCGCCGCCGCTATTTTCCAGCAATAAACTGCCCCGATAAACCCGGCTGCCATAGGCCAAAAGGCCGGCGCCCTCCGTTCGCGGCGTCAGCAATAAACGGGCGCCCCCGGTCAGGGTATTGCCACCGGCCGCCGCCCGCAAACCGCTGCCCGACGGTGATACGGATAATTGCTGGCCGGCGGCCAGCTCACCTATTTCCTGACCGCCGCTCAGATCGGTAATGCTGTAGGCGCCCTCCCGCGCGGTCAGGCTGACGGCGGCCTGGCCCAAATCCAGGGCTATCCTGACAATATTCGGCCCCTGGGGCAATTCCGCCGCCAAAATCCGCCCACCCAAACCGGCCGGGCGGCAAACCAGGGCTGACAAACCCAAGCCCAGCCGCCAGCCCAAGCCCAGACACAGCGCCAGGGCCAAAGCCGGGCACAGGCGCAAGCAAATATGCCTGACCGTTTCACGATATTTCTTATCTTTGCCGTCTTCGATGACCCTTCAACTCCCCGCCTGTTTTTTCCCGCCGTAGCGCTCGTACTCGCTGAATATACAACCGCAATATGACTGCATATACAATCCCATCGCCCTGGCGCCCCTTTGTCCCTGCCGGAAACCGGGCCGGAAATCCTGATAAATAAATTCCACCTGGGCCGCCGCGCCGGCCTCCTGGCCGATTTGGCGGATCAACTCATGATTTTGGTAGGGACTGACCAAAAGCGTCGTGGTAAACAGCTTGAGTCCGGCCCGCCGGCAAACGTCGGCCGCGCGGGTCAGCCTCAGCCGGTAGCACAAGGCGCAGCGCTCCGCCGAAACCGGCGTCAGCATCCCGGCCCATCCCTCGCCCCGGCTCTGGCCTTGGCCCCGGCTCCCGCCTTCGCCCTGGCGCCCACCTTCGCTCTGGCTCCCACCTTCTCCCTGGCGCCCGCCTTCTCCCTGGCGCCAGCCTTCACCCCAGCTCCCGCTCTCACCACGGCTCTGGCTCTCACTCCCGCCCTCGCTGCCGGCGCGGATCGCCGCCAAAAACTCCGCCAGCCCATAGTCCGGCTCCACCTCCAGCAACGGCAACCCCTCCCGCTCCGCCAAAGCCAGATAAGCCTCCCGTCGGGCGTCATACTCCCGAAAAGGGTGGATATTCGGATTATAAAAAAAGCCTTGGGGCAAAAAGCCCGCCGCCCGCAAAACCTCCAGGGGATACACGGTGCAAGGCCCGCAGCAACTATGCAAAAGTATCGCCCCGCCGCCCGCCGCCATGCTCATTCCCCCCTGCCATCAAGCAGCCCTACCACCGCCATACTCATTCCCCCGCGCCCTCAAGCAACCCTATCACCGCCATACTCATTCCTCCGACTCCTCAGACAAGTCCCGGCCATCAAACAGCCCTGGGCCGTCAAACAGTCCGCGGCCGCCGGGCTGGGCGCCGCCCCAAGCGGCGGGCAGCGGCTGCCGCAAATACTCATAGGCCTGCGCCGTCGCCATCCGCCCCCTGGGCGTACGCTGGAGCAAGCCCATTTGCAGCAAATAAGGCTCATAAACATCCTCGATCGTCTCCGTTTCCTCGCTGATCGAGGCGCCCAAGGTATCCAGCCCCACCGGGCCGCCGCCAAATTTCCGCATAATAGTCAAAAGCATGTGCCGATCCACCCCATCCAGGCCCAGAGCGTCCACCTCCAGCCGATCCATCGCCTCTTGGGCGGTCTGGCGGTCAATCAGGTTATTATTGCTCACCTGGGCAAAATCCCGCACCCGTTTCAGCAAACGGTTGGCGATCCGGGGCGTGCCCCTGGCCCGGCGGCCAATCTCCCTGGCCCCCTCCGGCTCAATCGCTATATTCAATATCCTGGCAGCGCGGGTGACAATCGTGACCAAATCTTCCACCTGATAATATTCCAGACGGCTGATCACGCCAAACCTATCCCGCAGCGGCGCCGACAGCCGGCCGGCCCTGGTGGTAGCGCCCACCAGGGTAAAAGGCGGCACATCCATACGAATCGTCCTGGCGCTGGGTCCTTTCCCGATCATAATATCCAGGCAAAAATCCTCCATGGCCGGATAAAGCACTTCCTCCACCGAGCGGTTCAGCCGATGAATCTCATCAATAAATAGCACATCCATCGGCTGCAGATTGGTCAAGATCGCCGCCAAATCCCCCGGCCGCTCGATAGCCGGCCCGGAGGTGCCCCGCAAATTGGCGCCCATCTCCGCCGCGATGATATTGGCCAAGGTGGTTTTCCCCAAGCCCGGCGGGCCGTAAAGCAGCACATGATCCAAGGCGTCCTGACGCTGCCTGGCCGCCCGGATAAAGACCTCCAGATTATCCTTTACCTTATCCTGGCCGATATACTCCGCCAACCGCAGGGGACGGATATTACTTTCCTCGGCGTCTTCCTGCCCAACGACGATTGGGGTAACCAACCGGCGGTCTGTTTCTTCCATTCATCCTCCTTATGGCCACTCACCCAAAAACCGCGATTGCCTGAAAATCGCGGTTTCTCAAAACCCATCCCTCAAAGCTCATTCCTCAAAACCGGGCCAACCGTTTCAGCCCCAGCTTGATCAGGCCCTCCACGTCCAGGCCGGCCAAATCAGCGCCGGCCAAATCGGCGCCGGCGAAAGCCCTGGCCGCCTCCCCCTGGGTATAGCCAAGCGCCAGCAGCGCCGACATCGCCTCAGCCATCGCCCCCGTCGCCTCGCCGTCAAAACCGCCGCCCCCCGACAAATCACCGCCGTCGGGCAGTGCCTGCCCCAATTTATCCTTTAATTCCAAGACCAGCCGTTGAGCCGTCTTTTTTCCCACGCCGCCAATGCCGGTCAGCACAGCCAAATCCCCCATAACTATGGCCTTTCTCAACGTCTCCGACGGATAAGCGGACAATATCCCCAGCGCCAGTTTTGGCCCCACGCCGGACACCTGAATCAGCAGATCAAAAAAAGCCCGCTCATCCTTGCCGCCAAAGCCATACAGGCTCATGCCGTCCTCCCTGGCTTGCAAGCTGGTATACACCAGAGCCTGGCTGCCCGCCGGCGGCAGGACACTCAAGGTCTGGGCGGACACCAAAAGGCCAAAACCCACGCCGCCGGCCTTGATCACCAGCCGGCGCGGCTCCTTGGCGACGATTTCCCCCTCAATAAAATCCAGCATCTCTTTCCCTCAATTATCTTATATATTCTCTCGCGCCGGCCCGCTCCGCCAGCTGTCCCGGCCGCCAAACTGGCAATAACAAACCGCCACCGCCAAAGCGTCCGCCGCGTCGTCCGGCCGGGGATCCTCCGCCAGGCCCAAAAGTCGCCGAATCATATATTGCACCTGATGCTTCTCCGCCCTGCCATAACCCACCACCGCCTGCTTGACCTGCAAGGGCGTATACTCCCCCACCGGTATGCCCCGCAGCCCGGCGGCCAACAGCGCCACGCCCCTGGCCTGCCCCACGGTAAGCGCCGTGGTGACATTGCGGTTGAAAAACAATTCCTCGATCGCCATCACATCCGGCTGATATTGATCCAGCAGCTGATTCACGCCGGCAAACAATTGCCGCAAACGCTCCGGCATATCATCCTCTTTCGCCGTCCGCAACGCGCCATAAGTCAGCGCCCTGTGCCGGCTGCCCTTATACTCCACCACGCCGTAGCCCATAATAGCCGTGCCCGGATCAATACCCAAAACAATCATGACAATTTTTCCCCAATCTCCTCCGGCACATCAAAATTGGTGAAAGTATTTTGCACATCGTCATGATCCTCCAACGACTCCATCATCCGCAGGAGAAACTTCGCCTGCTCCAAGTCATTGATCACCACCGAATTTTCCGGCACCATAGTCACTTCCGCCTCGCTAAACACCACGCCGGCCCGCTCCATGCCCTCCTTGACCGCCTGAAAAACTTCCGGCTCGGTATAAATCTCCACTGTCTCGTCTTCCTCCCGCAGATCCTCGGCGCCCGCCTCCAGGGCCAGCAGCATCAGATCGTCAACGCTCCGCTCCGCCCCCTCGATGGTCAACACACCTTTTTCCTTAAACATCCAGCCCACACAGCCGGTCTCACCCATATTGCCCCCGTTTTTGGCGAAAATATGCCGAATCTCGCCGGCGGTACGGTTGCGATTGTCCGTCATCGCCCGCACCATCACCGCCGCCCCCCCCGGCCCATAACCCTCATAGGTCAATTCCTCATAATTGACCCCCTCGCCGCCGCCGCTGCCCTTCTCAATCGCCCGCTTGATATTATCGTTGGGCATATTGGCCGCCTTGGCCTTGGCGACAGCTATTTTCAGCCGAAAATTGGCGTCGGGGTTGCCGCCGCCGGCCCTGGCCGCCACAATGATCTCCCGGCCCAGCTTCGTGAACACCGCTCCCTTGGCCGCGTCCTGCCTGCCCTTGCGGTGCTTGATATTAGCCCATTTGGAATGTCCCGACATACCGCCGCTTCTCCCTTCCCCTGCCGCATTTCGTCATTCTGATCCCGGCTCGGCATGACAGCCGAATACCCAGACCGCTAATCCTACGCGTAACTCTACGCGTAACTCTACGCGTAACCCTACGCGTAACTCTACGCGTAACCCTTGCCAGTATCAATCGCGATCGTATCGCTGCCGCCGTCCCAGGCCACATTGAAATCCAGGGCCTGCCCAATATCCCGTAGCCTGAAATAATTATTGCCATCTATATTGTACGCGGTAAAACGCGCCTCGACCCCATCAATATAAATCTTCCCGTCGGCCGGCGTCGATGTCTTATTACCGGCGGCCGCCTCTTTACCCGTCGGCTCACCGCTCCCCGTCTTGTATGCCTGACCCAGGGTCAGCGTTATGGCCTTGCCGGCGGCGTCCCAACCGACTGAAAACCGCTTAGCGGTGCTATTCAGCCCGTAAGCCAGATCCCGCAACTTGAAATAAGTGCTGCCGCCGATATTATACCCGGCGAGCGCGACCGGCTCGCCGTTTACCAACACAACCGACGCCGCGGGGCTGGCCGCGGTCGCCGCCGCTATTGGCTGCCCGGATGAGGCGGCGGTCTGCCCGCCCAATTCCTTGAAGCGAAAACCGTATTGTCCGGCGAATTTCTCTACCTCGGAGCCTTTCGCCCCATGGAAAGTAACCTCGCCGCTGTCAAAGGCCCCGGGATTGATGGTAATGTCCGGGTTTTGCAGAATGACATCCCTAAGCGCGGGCATCCGTATGAAGGAACTCATATCCAGCAAGACTACGCTCGATGGTATGGTGATTTCCTTGAGAGAAATACAGCCCTCAAAGGCGCCGCCATTGACGCGTCTGACTGTGTCGGGGATTTTCACGCTGCTGAGCAGCTTTCGCGTGGACGGATACCAAAATATCCCGTTATAATTTGGCGCGCCGGCGCCAATTGTCGTTATGCCCTCCGGCACTGTGAAACTACCATCCGCCTCGGGTATAGCGTAAACCAGCGTCCCGCCGTCCGCGTGAGTGTACGCCCTGCCGTCCAGGCTGAGTATTCTGTGACTTAGGGCGAAATCCGCCAGCGGCGTGTCAAAATACAACCTACTTGGGGCAGCGCCCTCCCCGCCTGTTTGGGACGGCCCGCCATTTTGCCAATAATTAGTGACATCCCATGTGGTGTCTATCAGGATCCAGCGACCGTCCGCGAAAGCTTCCGTCCAACCGTGGTTAGTTCCCGGCCCTGAAATGTTGACAATACCCCCGACACTGTCGGCGGGAACGCCCGACGCCCGCAGGAGAGCGGCAGTGAGGTTGGCGAAACCGCCGCAGGTACCCCGCCCTCGTTCCAGGACGGCAGCGGAGGCGTCGCCCGCGCCGAATTGACTCCAATCGCGCGCCGCGTCAAGGTCGTAGTAAATATTGCCCGCCACCCAATCATGAATGGCCAGGGCCTTTTGATAATCATTCGTCTGCCCCGCCGTAATTTTTTTCGCCAGCTTGATGATTTCAGGGTGATCACTTTGGATATCCCAGTAGCCCTCGAAGCCCTCGGGCGATGATTCGTTGAGCGCGGTCGCCGCGTTGACATAATAGTATTCCAGCGTTGCCCTGTCCGTGGGCATCGCCGCCAGGGCCAGCTTGTACAACGCGCCGGAAAAGTCGGAGGGGATGGGGTGATTTGCCTGATCGGTGATGAGCAGACCGGGCCGGGCGGTGATTTGAGCCGACGATACCCCAGCTGCGGGGCTTTGAGCCGACGATACCCCAGCGGATGTGACGCTCTTGAATTGATAGCCGTAAGCTATCGCCAGGCGCTCAGCCGCCGAGCCGGGAACGCCTCGGATGGTAAAGTTCTCGGGCCGGCGCTCGACGCTATGAAAAGGATTGCCGTCAATTCGCGTAACGCTGGCGGGAATTGTAATTTCCGTCATTTTGTCGCAAGCGGCGAAAGCCCAGTCGCCGATGGCCGTCACGCCGTCCGGGATGGCGACGCCCTCCAGTGAGCGGCAAACGTAAAACGCTTGGGCGCCAATTGTCCTGACAGTACTGGGGATGCTAACGGCTCGCAAAGCCTCGCAGCCATAAAACGCGCCCTCGCCGATCACCGCGACACTTGGCGGGATGCTGACACTCTCTAGAGCGGCGCAATACTGGAAGGTGCCCCTTATTTCGGTTACAGTGCCAGGGATAATGACCTCCCGCAGGGATTGCGCGCCTACAAACACCATGCCGCCCAGTTTTGTCACAGCATAAGTCTTGCCGTCATGGGCGACGCTGGCGGGGATAGCGATCCTGGTCAGCGGCCCGCCCCCTGTCGGGGCGTTCCACTCCGCGTAAAAATCGCGGATCAACTCCACCTCGCCGCCGGCGTCGCTTTCGCTCAGGACACTATACGTCAGGCTCGCGCCCCCACCGGCATCCTTGAACTCGTCGCCCACCGACGCCAAAGTCACCGGGGCAAGCGCCCAGCCAGAGACGGCGCTCAGGAGAATAAGGCTCAAGAAAATCATGCCGGCTTTCTTTAACATTTGACACCCCTCTTACATATCTCGTATCTTGTATCTTATATCTTATATCTTATATCTTATATCTTGTATCTTGTATCTTATATCTTGTATCTCGTATCTCGTATCTCGTATCTCGTATCTCGTATCTTGTATCTCGTATCTCGTATCTCGTATCTCGTATCTCGTATCTCGTATCTCGTATCTCGTATCTCGTATCTTGTATCTTGTATCTTGTATCTTGCATCTCGTATCTTACAGCTTGTAGACCTGCTCCGGCCCCAAAATCTCCACGCCGCCCGCCGCCAGCACAGCCGCCGCCCGGTCATTATCCTCCAGGCGGAAAACCACATAAGCGTTGCCCTTCTCCCTGGTGATAAAGGCATACAGATACTCGATGCTCACGCCCCCGTCGGCCAGCAGCCGCAGCACCGCCGCCAGGCTGCCCGGCTTGTCCGCCAGGGACACCGCCAGCACCTGGGTCACGGAAACCACGCACTCGGCGGCCCGCAGCGCCTCCAGCGCCCGAGCCGGCTCATCCACAATGACCCGCAGAATCCCGAAATCCGCCGTATCGGCGATGGACATAGCCCGCAAATCAACGCCGGCGGCGCTCAAAACCTCCGCCACCTCCGCCAGGCGCCCGGGCCGATTCTCCACAAATATGGAAATTTGATCAATAGTCATTCGCTTTTCCTCACTCTCGCGTTTTCCTCACTCCGCCGCCCGCTCCAATGCCTCGCCCGCCTCAATGCCTCGCTCACTTAAATCCCGCGCCCGCCTCAATGCCGCGCTCGCCTAAACTCCGACGCCCGCTCAAATCTTGCGCTTATCGATCACCCGCACCGCTTTGCCCTCGCTCCTGGTGATGCTCTTGGGCGCCACCAGCGTCACCTTGGGCGAGATGCCCAGCATCGCCCGCAAAGAGGCCACCAACTCGCTCTCCCTGGCGGCCACCTGCTTCACCGTGTCGGAGAACATCTCCGGCGTCATTTCCACCCGCACCTCAAAAGTATCGGTATAATTCACCCGATCGAGGATAATCTGATAATTGGCCGGATAACCGCAATGCATCAGCACCGTCTCAATCTGGGAGGGGAACACATTGACCCCCCGGATAATCAGCATATCGTCGCTGCGGCCCATAGGCTTGGACATCTTGATCAAGGTCCTGCCGCAGGAGCACGCCTCGCGGCTGAGGACGCAAATATCCCTGGTGCGGTAACGCAGCAGCGGGAACGCCTCCTTGGTGATGCTGGTAAACACCAGCTCCCCCTTTGATCCCTCGGGCAAAACCTCGCCGGTGTCGGGATTGATAATCTCGGGGATAAAATGATCCTCATTGACATGCATCCCGGTCTGCTCGGCGCACTCAAAGGAGACCCCCGGCCCGGAAATCTCCGTCAGCCCGTAAATGTCATAAGCCTTGATACCCAATCTCGCCTCAATATCCCGGCGCATTTCCTCG
>JAISDE010000062.1 GCA_031265035.1 Peptococcaceae bacterium
AAACAGGAGCATGAGAACGAGCCGATAGGCTTGATTCTGTGCGCGAGCGGCAGCCGCGAGAAAATCGAATTGATGGAGATGGACAAGGACGGCATTATGGTCGCGGAATATTGGACGACACTGCCGCCGAAAGCGGAGTTTGAGCAAAAAATCCGCGTCATTTTAGCCGAAGCCAAAGAGCGCGTGGCGCGGCGAAAACCGAGGTTGCCGTCCGCCGAGAAATCCATAACCGACAATGAATGATACCCCGCGACAGAGACTGCGGAGTATCAACCGCAAATTGAGGAAATCGTATAGCGAAACTACGGGAAATTAACCTAAATAGATTAAAAATCAACAGCGCGAGAAGGTTGCGGCGCACCGCCGCCGGCCCAAGAAGGAGGGCAGTCTATGACCATGTTCCAATCTTTCTGGTGTCCGTCAGTATCGCCTACGCGCCCGTGTCCACAGGTATTGGCAACTTCGCCGGTGAACATTGGCGGTTCTCTGCGCTCTCACCGTTTGTGGCGGCGAATATCGCCGGCCTGATTGTCATCACCATTACCCTGCCGCTGCTATTGAGAATCCTGCGCCGCCTGTGGGAAATCGTCGCGCCTTTTGGAAAGGAACCGCGCTGAACATCATCGAAGTCAAAAAGAACCTATTACCGCCCGGCCGTTATTTTCGCCAGGGCTTCTAAAACATAATCCACTTCCCGGGCTGTCGTCTCGGCGCCCAGGCTGAAGCGCAATGCGCCCTGGGGAAAGGTGCCGATAGTTTTGTGCGCCAGGGGCGAGCAATGCAGTCCGCTGCGAGTCTCGATCCCGAACTCGTCACTGAGCCGGCGGGCCAGTAGCCCCCCGTCCATGCCGGGAATATTCAGAGAGACGACAGGCGTCCAGCGCTCCTCGTCATAGTCGCCGTATAGGATGAGCGGCAACTGCCTCAGCCCGGTCACAAATCTGGTGACCAGGCTTTTCTCATGCCGGCGAACGGTCTCAAGCCCCGCGGCGGCGATGGCCTCCACAGCCGCTCCCAGGCTGATAATGCCCAGCAGATTGGGTGTGCCCGGCTCTAATCGGTCAGGCAAAAATTCCGGCATATCAAGGGATTGGGAATGGCTGCCGGTTCCTCCCGCTTTCCAGAGACTCATCTTCTCCGCGACGCCGGCGCTCAAAATAAGGCCGCCGACGCCCGCGACGCCTCGCAGCCCTTTGTGGCCGGCGAAGGCGATGGCGTCCGTGTTTTTGTCCAGCTTTACCTCTATATGGCCGGCCGTCTGGGCGGCGTCCAGCAGGGTAAATAAACCGTACCCCTTGGCTATCTCAAAGGCGGCCGCGACGGGCAGCACATTACCCAGCACATTGGAGGCGTGGGTCATTACCAAAAGTCGAGTGTTGGGCCTTATCGCCTGATGAATAGATCGGGGGTCAAAGCTGCCGTCCGCCCCGCAGGGGAGCCAGCTCACCTCAATACGCCCCGGCCGCTCCAACAGGCGCAGCGGCCGGGCCACAGCGTTGTGCTCCAGGCTGGTCGCCAGCGCGTGGCAGCCGGCGCCGGTCAGGCCGTATATCGCCATATTCAGGCTTTCCGTGGCGCCTGAAGTAAATATAACCTGGACCGGATTGGCCGCGCCAAAAAACTTAGCCAAAGCGATCCGGCTTTCCAGCGCGGCCCGCGCGGCCGCCACCTCATCGCCGCCCCGGCCCGCGCTTTGGTGGCTGTTCCCGCTTAAAAAAGCGGTGAGCGCGTCAATCACCTCCCGAGGCTTAGTGCCCGAGGTTGACGCGTGGTTCATATTAACGCGCATAAACGCGCCTTCTAACGCGCGCGAGCATATCTCAATTGTCCTCGGCGCCGTGAGAGACAAAGCGGGCAAATGCCTCGGTGACGGCCGGCAGCTTTCTGCCTTTAACCCGCGCGAGATAGATTTTCCGCTTTATGGGGTAGTCCGCCAGCGGGAACGCCAAAATATTGCCCTTGCGAGCATACTCGCTGGCCGCCAGGGACGAGAGTATGGTAATGCCCATCCCCTGCTCCACCGCCTTGACGATGGCGTCCGGGTTGTCCATCCGGGCCACCAGCCGCAGGGCGCCGCCGTCATATCCCCGCTGCTCAAGGTAATGCTCCACCTCGGCCCAGGTGCCTGAGCCTTCCTCCCGGGCCACAAAGGGCGCGCCTAAAATTTCCTCAGTATTGGGCGGGCTGCTTTGCCACTGGGTATAAGGCGGCAGGGCAGGGGCCACCACCATCAGCTCATCCTCCAAAATAGCCTCATACAATAAGTTGTCTCTCGGGAGGATAGTCCCCACCATACCCAGGTCGGCCTTGCCCGCCAGAAGCAGCTCAACCGCCACCGCGCTGTCGCCCCCTGTCAGGGCGAAGCTGGCGTCGGGGTATTGCAGCGAGAACTGGGCGGTCAACACCGGAAGTACAAAAAGATAAGGAATACTGGACGCCGCTACGGTGACGGTGCCGCCCATCTCGTGGTGACGCCCGTAAGTGGCGATGGCCTTATCCCGCAGCGCCAATATCTCGGCGGCGTATTTGTACAGCGTCGTACCGACTTTGGTGGGCACCGCCTTGCCTGGCTGGCGGGTTAATAGCTGGCAGCCAAACTCCCGTTCCAAAGCGCTGATTTGGGAACTTACCGATGGTTGCGTAACACCCATTTGTTTCGCCGTCTCAGAAAAGCTGCCCGTGTCGGAGATCAATTTAAATGCTTCCAATTGTCGAAATTCCATTTCGCCGCGCCCCTTTCAAAAGCAACATAAGCTAACACTATTATAACACAGATCAGCTTACTGCAAAGCGCGGAGATCAGCGGCCTGCTTCCGCAGGTCAAAGCCGTTGGCCCTGTCGATTTGGTCAAGATATTCTTGGGGGATAGAGGCGCTGCCCCGCAACGCGCCGCACAAAGCGCCGGTCAGGCTGGCGATGGCCGCGGTCTCATCGCCAATGTTCACGCCATCCAAGATGGCGGCCATGGTGGCGCCTTGGTTCGCGACCAAAAG
Source organism: Peptococcaceae bacterium (assembly GCA_031265035.1). Classification (GTDB taxonomy): domain Bacteria; phylum Bacillota; class Peptococcia; order DRI-13; family UBA5745; genus JAISDE01. Next base: position 2,994 of record JAISDE010000062.1, read on the forward strand.
GCCAAAGGCGGCGGGCACGCTTTCTGTCACCGAAGGCCCGCTGCCGATCAGATCCCGGATATTGCCCATGGCGTCCGCGCCATGGCATACGCCTAACTGGACGGCCAGCCGCAACCGCTTTCCCAGCGAGGGTCCCGGATAGGAAAGCGCGTCGCTCCGGCCCCGGGAAATATCGCTGCCCAATTCGGCTCCCCATAGCGCGGCCTCCACCATGTCCCACACAGAGCAATTCTCATCAAAGGCGCGGCTGATAGCCGCCGCCATGGCGGCGGCGGCGGACAGGCTGATGATATCATCGTGGGAGGCCATCGTCATCTCTACCGCGGCCTCGACAGCCTTCTGGGGGCGGCCGGGGTGCAGAAGGGCGGCGGGATACGCCTTGACAGCCGCGCCATTGGATGAGAGAGCGTAGTAATGACTTTTATAAAGCTTGTTGCCAAGATGCCCGGCGTAGGCCCAGGCGCCCGCGTCGCCGCCGTCCCCCAGGGATTTCACCACCTTGCGGGTAGTCATGCCGGCAAAAGGAGCGAACCACTCGCTGGCCCCCCACTCCCGCAAGGCGTCCCGGGCCAGCTCCGCGCTGGCGGCGCCCTTCGCTTTTATCAGGTGGTTGGTCAGTGTATAGGGAATACTGAACGCGTCTGTCACTTGGGCTTTTTGCCGGCCGGCGGCCAGGCTGTCGTCGGGCGGCGTCCTGAAGCCGGTCACCCTGCCGCCGAAACGTCGCTCAATTTGGCGGCTGGATTGGCATTCGGTGGCGGCGCCCATAGCGTCGCCCACAGCGGCGCCCAATATACAGCCCAGGATCTTATCGTAGTTCGCCTTATCGTGGTTTGCCTTATCGTGGTTATTTGTCTTATCGTAGCTAGTCATATCGTAGTTCGTCATATCGTGGTTTGTCATATCTTTGTTCGTCATATCGTTGTTTGTCATATTTTGGGCCCCCCTGGCAGTCCCGACCGCGCGGCGGCGATGGCCGCGATCCCCCGGGCCAGTTCTTGGATATCCAGGCCGTTGGCCTTCTCAAGCAATGGCAGGTAATGAGCGGGAAACGCGGCGGCGCCCCGGTAAGCGCCGGCTATGGCGCCGCACATGGTCGCGATCGTGTCGGTGTCATAGCCCACATTAACCGCCCCAAAGATAGTTCCCGCGGCGTCGCCCTTCGCGGCGGCGAAAAAGCCAATGGCGGCCGGGACAGCCTCCGAGACATGCAGCCCGGCGCCGATGATCTCCCCGATATCCCGGATTTTTTCCTCAAAGCTGCCCTCGCCCAAGCCTATTTCCACAGCCTTTTCCATGCGGCGCAGCACACTTGGTCCCGGGGTATCATTGGCGTAGGCCAGCCCCAGGCGCTCGCCCTCCCGCGCGCCATAAAACGCGGCCTGGAGGATGTTGTAAACGTCGGCGTCGGGCATAAGAGCCTGGCTGACGGCGCAGGAAATGGCGCAGGCGCCCGAAATGGCCAGATAATTATCGTGGGTCAGCATGACGACAGCCAGGGAATCCTGAACGGTCTTCTCCGGGTCGCCGGGGTTCAACAGGCCGATGGGGGATACGCGCATAGCGCCCCCGTTGGTGGCTTGGCGCGATACAATTCGCACGCCGTGGGTCTCCGCGATGGCCTCGCCTTTGAATCGCCGGATGGCCAGACGGGTCGTGGGGCCGGCGAAGCGGTCGAAGAAAACACCGTCCCCGTATTCCGACCAGGCAATCAGGGCGTCCGCCACAGCCCGCTTGTCCACAGCGCCGCCGTTTTGAACAATCCCCCGCGCGATAAAGTAAGCGGAGCTGAAATCGTCGGTGGCCCGGCCGGGCGGGTTGCCCCGGGCGAAGGTATCGTTGGGGGGCGTCTCAAAATCCCTTACCAGATCGCCGAAATAGTCTTTAATTTGCTCCGTTGTGCGCGCCTCTGTGGCCGCCCCCATGCCGTCGCCGGCAGCGGCGCCGATGAGGCCGCCCAATACGCGGTCATAGAGATCATATGCCATAGATGTTTTCCTCTCGCCTTCCTCCCGGATAAGAATTATTTCCAGCCGTCCATACCGGCCACGTTCTCGGCGCTCACCAAGCTGAGGGGCGTCCAGATAACAGCCTCGGGAAACTCATGGCCCTCAATGGCTTTCAACGCGCACAGCAGGCCGGCTTTGCCAAAAAGATAAGGCGACATAGCCACGCTGGCGTCCAGCTCACCGGCCTCAATGGAGGCCTTGGCTTCCTCAATGAAATCCACGCCGACGACAGTTACCTTATCCAGCATATTTTTGTCTTTCAGGGCTTCCACTACCCCCAGGGCCATGACATCGTTGCCACAGGTGACGCCCGCGAGATCGGGATTGGCGTCAATCAGCGCGCTCATGAGATCGTAGGAGGTTTGCCGGTCAAAATTGCCGGTTTGCACTGGGAGAACTTCCAGGCCGGCGGCGGCGAAGGTTTCCAGCGCGCCGTCGCGGCGGGCGTCGCTTTGGGTGGCGCCGGGGATGCCCTCAATGACGGCCACTTTGCCGGCGCCGCCGTTTTTCGCGATGACAAACTCAGCGCCCAGCGCGCCCTGAGCCTTGAAATCCGAAGTAATAAACGCGGCGATGGAGGCGCCGGCCGCCGCCATGGCTTCCTCGTTCACGCCGTTGCCCACAGCCACCACAGCCACACCGGACTGATTGGCCTGCGCAATGCCGGGGATCATGTTTTGCTCGGTCAGGGGCGAGACAGCTATAGCGGCGTAATCCTTGACCAGCATGTCGCTCATAATGTTCAGCTGACCTTGGATATCGGTCTCGCTTTCGGTGGCCATAACGTCGACCTCAACACCCCACTCGGCGGCGGCGTCCTCATAGCCTTCCTGCATGGTGATCCAAAAAGAGTTGGCCAGGGTGCTCTCAATAGCGCCAATCTTTACGCCGGTGCCCTTTTCCGGCAGGGGCGCTATAGCGGCTTCCAATTCCGCGTTGGCCTGCTCAAAGGCGGTAGCGCCAACGGACGGGGCTGACCCGCCGGCCTGCGCTCCACTTTGCGCGCCACTTTGCGCGGCGCCTGCCTGCGCGCCAGACTGGGGCGGCGAGCCCCCGCAGGCGCTCAGGCTGATTAAGATTAGCGCCACCAGCGCCAGGGAAATTAACCGTTTTTTCATTTTCTTTTCCTCCCCCTTATCCCTATTATTCGCCATATACCTCTTTGATAAGCGTCTCTATGGCGCTGAGACTCGCTTTCGTTCGGGGACCCGGCTCCAGGCATTTTAGCGCCGCCGACGCGCAGGCAAGGCGCAGGGCCTCCCCCATGGGCCGCGCGTCGCAGTAACGGCTGAAAATCAGGCCGGCCGAAAAACAGTCCCCGGCGCCGGTAGTATCCCGCGGGCTTACGGGAAAAGCGGGGACGGTCTCGATATCCCGCCCATTATGCCAAAGCGCGCCCTTGCCGCCTACAGTGCATATGAACCCATCGGGAGGACATTTATATCCCGCGATCATCGCGGCCAACGCGGCGCGCTCATCGGTCTCGCCGGTCAGCTCAAAATAACCGTCCCGCCCGCTTACCACCACGGTGGCGAGGCCAAGCATCTCGCTGATAAGCCGGCGCTCTACCCCGCACATCGCCATAAAGCTGGGCGCGCACTGCATGTTGTACACCACCGGTATCTTGAGCTCAAGGGCTTTTTGGCCCAGCCAAAGGGACGCCCGGGGCGAGAACATATCGGTGTAGAAGCAGCTGAACCCGGTCAAAATACCGTCCGGCAAATCCTCGGGTTCCAAATTGGTAACGCAGTCGCCCAGATTGGCCAAAATGCAGTGCTGGCCGTCCGGGGCGGTCAGCACATAGGTGTGCAATGTGACACCGCCCGCTTTCTCAGCCAGATAATCCGCGTTGATGCCCTGTAAGACGAGATCCGCGCGGAATGCCCTGCCTAAGCTGTCGTCGCCGATTTTCCCGGTTTGATACACCTCCGCGCCCATCAGCCCCAGCGCCACCGACATATTGGCGGCGCTGCCGCCCGGTGTCAGCAGCTCGGATTGGATAAGCGCGAACCCGTCATTTTGAGGGAGGGCGCTGCCACTAATGACAATATCCATAGCGAGGGCGCCCAGGGACAGCACTTTTGGCTTTGACATGGCCAACTCCTTTACTGACATGACATGCTCCTTTACTGACATAGCCCGCTCCTTTACCTTTAGATTTCCCGCGCCCTCCCCCGGCGAAGCTCCGAGACGCCTACCGCCACCATAATGATGAGGCCGGCAAGCAACTGCTGATAATTGGAGGAGATCGACAGGATATTCAGACCGTTGCGCATTACCGCGAAAATCAGGCAGGCTATGAAGGTGCCGCCGATACTGCCGCTGCCGCCCCGGATGCTGGTGCCGCCAAGCACCACCGCGGCGATAGCGTCCATCTCGTAGCCGCTGCCGGCCAGAGGCTCGGCGGTATTGAGCCGGGCGGCGAGGATGAATCCCGTAATCGCCGCGCACAAACCGGAAATGGCGTAGACGCAAATCTTGTATAAGCAGATGTTTACGCCGGTTTTGCGCAAAGCGTCCTCGTTGGATCCCATCGCGAAAGTGTAGCGCCCGAGCTTGGTGCGCTCCAGCGCCAGCGCGCCCAAAATAAGGACGCCAAAGGATATAGCGATCGGTGGGTTGATAAGGCCGTCGCCGGCGCTGCCCCACCAGGTAAAGTCTTTGGCAAAGCCGAAAATGGGTTTGCCGTTTGTGAGAAGAATTGTCGAGCCGCGTACTATAGACATCATACTGAGGGTAACGATGAGCGCGTTGATGCCGACCCGAGAGATAATGAGGCCGGAGACCGCGCCGATGAGCGCTCCCAATAAAAGGCCGAGCAAAATGGCCGCTCCCACCGGCAGCCCCGCTTTCATGGCCGCCCCCGCCGCTACCGCGCTGGCGGCTATAATGCTGCCCACCGAAAGGTCTATACCGCCCGAGACGATCACGAAGGACATGCCCACAGACAGCGTCAGATAAGCGGACATCTGGTTCAGGATGTTCTTGATATTGTTTGGCCTGAGGAAGAAAGGCGACCGCAGGGACAAAAATACCGCCATCGCCAAAAGAACCAGTATCAGCAGCAGGCGGGCCGCGTACTTCTGCCATAATATAGCTGTCCAAAAATTGTTGTCGGGTTTCCCGTCTCGGAGCTTTTCCATTACGCGGCCCCTGTGATAAGAGAGACAGCCTGACTCATCGTGGTCTCGCACGTTTTTACGCACGCGGCCACCTGCCCATGACGAAGCACCGCCACCCGGTGGGAGAGCTGGAATACCTGATCCAAATTGTGGCTTA
>JAISDE010000093.1 GCA_031265035.1 Peptococcaceae bacterium
TATTGCCTGGCCGGCCAAGCATACCCCGCCGCCTCGTCCAGCAAGCCTCGGATCAGCCCCACGCCATTTTCCCATTGGGGATAATCCTCATAAGTAACCGCCTCCGGTACCGGCCGGCCGGCCAGGCAATAAAACTCGTCGGACAGCCAAAGAAAACGGCTGCCCTTGGCCGCCAGAAATTCCGCCTGCCGCCCCTCGGCCCAGTCGATTATCTCCCCGGCCTGAGTCGAGGATACCGTTCGCAGCGCCGGCAGCCCCTCCCGCCAGCCGGTCAGGCCCACCGGCACCACCGCCAGGGACAGGCTGCCCGCCAGCGCCCCAAACTCCGCCGCCGTCCGCTCCAGGACAGGCCCGTCATTATCACCGGGGCACAAGACCACCTGCCCGTGAAACTCGATCCCCGCCCGATCCAGGCGGCGCAACACAGCCATCAGGCTGTCCCCGCCAGGCCGGCCCAAGAGCTGGCCCCTCACAACGGGATCGGTGGCGTGAACCGAAACATACAGCGGCGACAGCCGCTCCCGCTCGATCCGCCGCCAATCCCCCGCCCCCAGATTGGTCAGGGTCACAAAACTGCCCTGCAGAAAAGACAGTCGAAAATCATCATCCTTGACATATAGGGAAGGGCGGCAGCCGGGCGGCATCTGATCCACAAAGCAAAACCGGCAGCGATTGCCACAGCGCCGGACGCCGTCAAAAACCGGCGTCTCAAACCGGACGCCCAGACCAGCGTCATATTCCTTCTTGATCGGAAAAGTCTTGACAGCGCCGCCCGCCTCCGCCTCCAGCAGCACATCCTCCCCGGCCCATTCCCAGCGTAGCCGGATCAAATCCGTCAGCCGCCGCCCATTGAGCCGGAGGATCCTGTCCCCCGGCGCCAGGCCCAGGCCGGCGGCGATGCCGCCAGGCTCAACCTCCCCGATCACGGCGCCCAGCCCCTCGCCCTCTCGCTCCCCCATCAGCACCTCCGATTTGATTTACGCGATTTGATTTATGTAATTTGATTTACGCAATTTGATTTACGTAACCCAATTATGCCGAATACAATTATACATGTCAAGCGTTAGCTGTTTTTATTCGCGACATAGGACTTGTGAAACAATAAATTGATGTTTTTCACTTGCTCTTTCGCCGCCAGGCCGCGTTGTCGTCAGTCGCCATATCGCCCCGGGTATGCCTCCTTCCTCCGCCTTGCCTGACGACAAAATAGCGGCGCGAAATTTCATCAATTTATTATTTCACAAGTCCTTGCCCTTGAAGTCGGTGGTAAGGGATGGTATACTGTTACCAGATATCGTTTCATACATTATCTATATACCGTTTCATACATTATCTATCATCGTAAATCACCGGAAAGTAAACAAAAGGCGCGTGGCGCCGCGGGAAAAGAATATGACAATGGAAGAAACGCAAACCCACAAACCAATAATCTTGACCATTGACGACGATCCCGTCATCCTAAATTCCGTTTTGGAGACATTGCGACAGGATTACGCCGTGCGGCCGTTTACATCCGGCGAGGCGGCGCTCAAATTTCTGAGCAAAAACAACGCGGATCTGATTTTAGTGGATTACAACATGCCCAAAATGTCCGGCTTTGACGTACTGCGGGCTTTGCAGTCCGATCCTCGTCTCCGGGAAATCCCCGTGATCTTTCTCACCGGCTCCGTCGATGGCGACACCGAGACCGAGGCCTTGGAGATCGGCGCTATGGACTATTTGCTGAAGCCCTTCAAGCCCAAGGTGCTGATCACCAGGGTACGGCTCCAGCTGGAGCTTTATCGGCACCGCCACCATTTGGAGGCGCTGGTCGCCGAAAAAGTGCAGCAGCTGCGCCAGATCAATCGCAAACTGGAAATGCGGGATAAGATCACCTTGGAATTATTGGCTAAAGCCAGCGATTTGCGGGATCACGACACCGGCACCCATATCGCCCGGACGACCGGCTACACCCGGATCATCGTCATGGATTTGCTTGGCGCGCCCAAGGAAGGGTATCAGCTGACCTACAGCCAGGGCATGGATATCATAGAGGCCGCCAAGCTTCACGATCTCGGCAAAATCGCCATGCCGGACGAGGTCTTGCTAAAGCCTGGCCGTCTCACCGACGACGAGTTCGCCATTATCAAGACCCATCCCTGTCACGCCGCCGAGATGTTGCGGGACGCGGCCATGGCCCTGGAGGGCGACTCGCTTTTGCAGACCACCCTGGAAATCGCCTACGCCCACCATGAGAAATGGGACGGCACCGGTTATCCCAATGGGCTGAAAGGCGACGACATTCCCCTGGGCGGTCGGATTGTAGCCGTGGCGGACGTTTTCGACGCCCTCACTTCCGAGCGGCCGTACAAAAAGGCTTTTTCCCTCCGGGAGGCGCTGGATATTTTGTATAATGACGCCGGCAAACACTTCGATCCTTATCTGATTGAGATCGTCAAACGGCATGAGCGCGATTTCGAGGCGATTGTAAATAAAAACAAATAATCAGTAAATAGTCAGTAAATAATCAGGCGGATAAAAGCAAAGGGAAATAATCAGTGGAGGCGATATATCATGATAAAAATGCGAACAGCTTTTACCGAGGAAATTGACGACGTAGATATCGCTGTGTCGGATATCCTATCCCAGTTGGATCTTAACAGTCCTCTGCCGCGAAACGTCATCGGCATAGTCCATTGCTACAACGAGTTTCTGGAAAGCGGGGTCTTGAGCCGCCTCAGTCAGGCGCTCCCCTTTGAGCTGGTTGGCTGCACGACCACCAGCGAGTCTGTTCCCGGCCTGATCAGCCAGTTGGCCCTGACCCTGACCGTCTTGGCCAGCGACGATGTTCGCTTTGTGACCGGCGTCTCAGAGCCTATCACGGACGACGCCAGCGGCCCGGTCAAGGAGTTGTATGATCGCCTGTTCGCCGGCTTGCCGGAGAAACCGGCCCTGCTCATCCCCTTCGTGCCCTTTTTGTTCAACGTGGGCGGCGACGAGTTCGTCGAGGCGTTGGATCAGGCTTCCGGCGGCCTGCCGGCCTTCGGTACCCTGGCGATATCCGGGGAGACGGATCTAAGCGGGATTTATACCCTGAGCGGCGGCGAGGGTTATCCCGCCTCGCTGGTGCTGCTAGCGCTGCTGGGCGATGTCAAGCCCGCTTTTTTCAGCGCCTCCGTCACGGAAGAAAATATCTTAAAGTCCAAAGCGGTGGTCACAGGCGTGGAACGCAATCTGCTGCGCACAATCAACAATATTCCCGCCGTCGATTACTTTAAGTCCATCGGGATCCTGTCCGACAACCAAATGGCCGGTCTCCATACCATGCCCGTGGTGGTATACCTGGAAGACGGCTCCCGGCTGATCCGGGCCATCATCAACGCCGCCGAGGACGGCAGCGCCATACTTTGCGGGGCGGTACCGCTCAACACCACCATCGCCTTGTCCACTATAGGGGCGGAGAACGTGATGAGTTCCACGGACGAGGTCGTCAGGGCGGCAGTGGCCGAGGGGGACAAGGGCATCCTGATTTATTCCTGTGTCGCCCGCAGTTGGGCGCTGGGCATGAAATGGCAGGTGGAGCATGAGACGGCCCGGGCTCGGATCGGCGACAGCGCGCCTTATGCTCTCAGCTACTCCGGCGGGGAGATTTTCCCCGAACACCTCGCCGACGGCAGGATCGTCAATCATCTGCAAAACGATTCTATCATTATCTGCGTCTTATGAGGTGGCGAGGATGAGCAACGTTACCCTGGCCGGGACGGCCCGGCCCATTCCGCTAGCGGGCGTTTCCGGCGCCTTTTCAGGCGCTCCGGCCCGTCCCCCCGGCCTTTCTTCCCCGCCGGGGGAGTCTGAAACTGAGCTTGACAGTCTTGAAAAAGCTCTGGCGGTTTCCCAGGCGGAAAACGCCCAGATGGCGCTGCAAATTAAAAAGCTCAACCGCCGGCTGACGGAGCAGGAAAAAAACATCCGGCGCTTTGAGACTCTCTCGGAAACCAGGGACAGGCTGGCCGGCGTCCTGAAAGCGGAGCAGACCAGGCAGGAAAAATACCTCGACATGATGCTGACCCACAGCCAGGACATCATCCTGCTGCTGGACGGCAACGAGCGCGTCGCTTATTGCACCAACGCCTTTCTGAAAGCGGTGGGGATTGAGAATTTCGGCCTGATTGACGGCCAACCGCTGATAGATGTTTTTCGCTCCTTCGCGGATCATTCTTACCTGACCCGGGTTGAGGAACGCCTCAGGCGGCTGAGGGCCAACGGGCGGATCGACGAGGTGATCGAGCACATCGATTTCGGCGGCCGGGGCGAGCCCCGGTATTATGTCATCCACGCCAGCGCCATGAGCGACAGCGCCGGCGCCTTTGAGGGCACCCTGATTATTTACCATGACACCACCGAGCTCCTGCGAGCCAAAAACGAGGCCGAGGCCGCCAACCGGGCCAAAAGCGAGTTCCTCGCCAGCATGAGCCACGAGATTCGCACGCCCCTCAACGCCATCAACGGCCTGGCCGAATTGGAGCTGCGCAAGGATTTGCCGGAAAAAACCCTCTCCACCCCGGAAAAAATCTACGGCTCCGGCGTCAACCTGCTCAATATTGTCAACGACATTCTCGATATCGCCAAAATCGAGTCCGGCCGCTTTGAGCTTTTGCCCGTTGACTATGAGACCTCCAGCGTCATCAGCGACACAGTGAGCATGAACATAGTGCGCATCGGCTCCAAGCCCATCACCTTCCGGCTGGGCGTGAGCGAGAATTTGCCCCACAAGCTGCATGGCGACGATCTGCGGCTCAAGCAAATCCTCAACAACCTGCTCTCCAACGCCATCAAATATACGGAGAAGGGCGCGGTGGAGCTGAACATCGCCTTTGAGCTGGCGGGGGACGACTGCTGGTTGCTCTGCGATGTCAAGGATTCCGGTATCGGCATTTCCCCGACGAATCTCAAGAAAATTTTCGCCGAGTATCAGCAGGTCGATATGTCAAGCCACCGCGCGGTGGAGGGGACGGGCCTGGGTTTGTCTATCTGCAAAAGGCTGGTGGAAATGATGGGCGGTACCATAAAGGCCAGCAGCGAATACGGCAAAGGCAGTACCTTCTCCGTTCGCCTGCCGCAAAAGATCAGCGACGCCCGCCCCATCGGCGCGAGAACCGCGGCGAACCTGCGAGCCTTCCAAGTCCTTGAGGGGCAGGGCCGCAAGATCAAAAACGTGGATTATGTCTCCATGGCTTACGGCAAGGTGCTGGTGGTGGACGACGTGTCCACCAATCTGGATGTGGCGAAAGGCATGTTGGCGGCCTACGATCTGACCATCCACTGCGCGACCAGCGGCAAGCAGGCCATAGCGATGATTAGCGGGGAAAGGCCCCGTTACGACCTGATCTTTATGGATCACATGATGCCGGAAATGGACGGCATTGAGACCGTCCGGATCATCCGGGAGGAAATCGGCAGCGCCTACGCCAAAAACGTCCCCATTGTGGCGTTGACCGCCAACGCTATTGTCGGCAGCGATCAGCTGTTTCTCACCCACGGGTTTCAGGCTTATCTCAGCAAACCCATCGACGTGATCAAATTGGACAGGATCTTGCATAAATGGCTGTCCGACAGACATATCCCCACCGCGGCGTCGGCGGCGTCGGCGGCGGGTGGGAAAACCGGCAATACTGGCAATATCGGTAATGTTGGCAATACCGGTAATGCCGGTAACGCCGGCATTACCGGCAGCTCTGGTAATACCATGGGGAAATCGGCGGCCGCGGCGGCGACCGCCCTAAAGGAGGGAAATCTGACCGTTATGACAGAAAGTTTATGGAAAACAGGCATTGAGGGCGTCGACCTGGAAGCCGGCCTCCGCCGCTTCAACGGCAAAATGGAAGTTTACCTGCGCATTGTCGCCACCTTTACCCGAACCATGCCCGGATTGCTGGATGGGCTGCGAGGAATTACCGAGACGGGCCTGCCCGACTATGCCGTGCGGATTCACGGCATCAAAGGCAGTTGCTATGGCATCAGCGCGGATAAAATAGGCAAAATGGCGGAGGCGCTGGAAATCGCCGCCAAGGCGGGCGACCTTCAGCAGGTGCTGGCGGGCAATGAGCCTTTTATTCAGGCGATGGAAGACCTGCTGCCCCGCCTGAGCGAGCTGGCTACCGGCGGCTCGGGCGGCGCCGGCCAAAAAGCGGGCGGCGGCGAGACCCTGCCGGCGCCGGACAAGCGGCTTTTGGCCGACATACTGGCGGCCTGCCGGGAGTACGACGTTGACAAAATGGAGCAGGTGGTGACCGAGCTGGAAAAACACCGGTACGCGACCAACGGTGATCTGATCCCCTGGCTCAAAGATCAGCTGACCAACTTCGCCTACGACGCCATAGAGGAAAAGCTGTCCGACCTGCTGGCCTGAGCTGATGGTAAGTTTGCGGATAAAGGGGCAGTGTGAAATTGACCCATATGGTTGAGATGCACGGCATTTGTAAATCTTTTGGCACACTCAAGGCAAACGACAACATAGATCTGGACATCGCCAAAGGAGAGGTTCTGTCGCTTCTGGGGGAAAACGGAGCGGGGAAAACGACGCTGATGAGCATCCTTTACGGTATGCTCCAGCCTGACGCCGGCGGCATTTCCATCAACGGCAAGGCGGCGATGATCACTTCGCCCCTTGTGGCCACAGCGCTGGGCATCTCTATGGTGCACCAGCATTTTATGCTGGTCAATTCCCTCTCGGTCGCCGAAAATGTCGTTCTGGGCTACGAACCAAGAAAAGGGGCCTTCTTCGATAGGGCCCGCGCCTTTGACGAGGTGGGCAAGCTGTCGGAGCGATACGGGCTGAGAGTGAATCCCCGAGAGACGATTTCCAACCTTCCCGTTGGCATGAAGCAGCGAGTGGAGATCCTCAAGGCGCTGTACCGCAAGTCGGATATTCTGATTCTCGACGAGCCTACCGCTGTCCTGACGCCCGGCGAGACTGACGACCTGTTCCGCGTCCTGGAACAGTTCAAGCAGGCCGGCAAATCCATCATACTGATTACCCATAAACTAAAGGAAACCATGCAGGTGGCGGATCGGATCACCATTTTGCGCCAAGGCCGGGTGATTCAAACACTGCCCCGGGAAGAGGCCAGCGTGGACAAACTGGCTGAGATGATGGTGGGCAGGCGGATCGCTTTTTCTATTGAGCGCCGGCAAATGCCCCAACAGCTTCCGGTACTCCTGTCGCTGCGTCACGCCACTTTGAAACGGGAAGAAGTCAAGAAGCTGAACGACGTGAGCATTGATGTGCGGGGCGGAGAGATCCTGGGCATCGCGGGCGTTGACGGCAATGGGCAGACGGAGCTGGCGGAGGCGCTCAGCGGCCTGGCCCGCCTGAGCGCCGGGGAGATCGTCATACACGGTGTCCCGGTCAAATCGCCGACACCGGGTAAAATGCTGGGGCTGCGAGTGGGGCATATCCCGGAGGACCGTACAATCCGAGGCGTCATTCGCAGGTTTTCGGTGAGCAAGAACCTCATTTTGGGGTATCAGGGATCCGATCGTTTCAGCGGGCGCCTTCATTTAAAAAAAGACAGCATCGCCTCATTCGCCCGGGAAGCGGTAGAAAAATTCGATATCCGCTGCGGCGGCATTGAGGAATCCCTGGAATATCTTTCAGGCGGCAACCAACAAAAAGTAGTGATTGCCCGGGTGATGA
>JAISDE010000244.1 GCA_031265035.1 Peptococcaceae bacterium
AGGCCCTTTTCCTCGTCGGCCTCGGCCACCTGAGCCAGCAGCTCCCGCAGCTCCGGCGGGGCCGCCGCGGTCTTTTCCCGGCGAAGGATTTGACTCAATTCCGCCGGCCGCAGCTTGCGGTAGGCTTTCAGCTGCCTGTCCCGGCCGCTTTCCTCCCGATAGTCGGAGCGGCGGAGATCCCTCAGGTCTATAATCTCGTCGTAAAGGGCGATGTATTCCTGGTATAAGTCGTCCGCCCGCCGCCGGACAGGGCTTTCCGCCTCGCGGATCGCGTCCAGCAGCCGGAAAAGGTCGTCGCTGAGGGCGTTCGCCTCAATTTGCCCCGTCAGGATGAGCAGGGCGTCCTCGTATTGGCCCAGGTGTATACCGGCCTCGGCCAGCGCCAGCCAGCTTTTGGCGTCGGCGGCGCCGCGAGAGAGGCCCGCCCGATCATCTTGGTCCAGCGCCCCATACAGGCCCTGGCGCAGGCAATACTCGATTTTGATATAGGCGCTTTCTTTGCCGGCGGCGGCGAATACCCGGCGGAATTTTTCCGCCGCGGTCAGGTCTTGGGCGAAAACGATCAGCGGGTAAGTGGTGGCCAGGAGATCCAGATCGGCGCCGGTGACCTCGGCCAGGGGAACGCCGGCCAGCCAGGCGGTAAGAACCCGATCATAGCCCGGCCGTTCCCGCCGGTACTCCTGATCCTCCGCCGCGTCAACGGGGCCGCCGGCGCTGACGGCATTGACCAGCAGCAGGGCGGCTATGTCATTTCGGCTCGTCGGGTACTTCTGCCAGACAGGCAAGGCGGCCTTGGGCACTAACTCATATTGGCCGTTGAGGATGAGCAGGTAGAGAAAATCCGTCAGATCGGCGTCGCCCCTGTCAAGGAGCTTTTTTTGATAATAAAGGTAGACATCGCGATAGCCCTGCCGCCGCAGCCCATCCTTTATGTAGATCAGCAGGGGGGTGAAGCTGAAGTCCAGGATCGAGTTAAAAAAAAGCACCGTGTCCGCCAGGGTTTGGCCGGCCACGCAGCCCAGCATTATGTCGAACATTTCCCGGCTGAAATAAGCGTCCTCCATCAAAGCGGCGGCGGCGTAATCAAAGGCCTTCTCTTTGTCGTCCCGCAGCCAGTGTTCCCTGGCGGCCCAACGGTTCAGCGCGTAAACGACTTTGGTATGACAGGGGCCGATCTCTTTTTTCTCGTCGCGGTTTTGGCGGTAGAGATCATATTCCTCCAGAAAAGGATGCGCCCTGGGGGCGAAAAAGAATTGAAAATAAAAATCCATCAGCTGAGGGGGGATATCCCTGAAGTAATGCTCTTTGATCGGCGCTATCAGCTGCCGGCGGATCTGTTCCCGGCTGACCCGATCCCGGAAGCGGACGCTCATCTCAAGGGCGTGCACCACCCGATCCAGAAAAGTATGATCGAACCGGCCGCAAGCCGGCTCGTAGTATTCCCCCCGCCGCAGCGTGTCCAGAAAATACCCCATGGCTTTTTCCGGCTGATCGAGAATCTTGTATTCCCGGCAAAGATAGCCCTGGAGCAAAAAACGCTCAAAGGGATCCGTCTCAGCCTCCAGGGATTTTTCCAAAAGCTCGATATTGCGCCGTACCTTTTCGGGGATGAGGCTGGAGGAATAGCCGGTGTGGTAGATCGTCCACTGGTTGAGCAGGATGGTTTTGGGGCTGGCGCCGCCGGGCAGCCTGGCCATCTCATGGATTTTGTTGTAATAGCGGAGGCCCTTGCGGTTGGAGAAGATCCGGACGGCGGAGGTGGCGCCTTTGCCTTTGCCGGTGGTCTGATCCAGATCCACAAACCGGGTGCGGATCACGTCCGCGTTTCGGGCCTGGAAGGCGGCCGCCAAAAACGGGAGGTCTTCCGGGGCCATCGCCGGGGAGAAATACTCGTCGGCGTCCAAAAAGAAGAAAATATCGCCGCTGGCGAAGGAGAGCGCGTAGTTGCGGGCGGCGGAAAAGTCCCCGATCCAGGCGAAGGTCTCAATCCGGGCGCCCAGATCCCGGGCGATTTGGACGGTGCCGTCCGTGGAGCCGGTATCCACGACAATCAACTCGTCGGCGATGGCTTTGACGCTATTGATCGATAGGGCGATATTTTTTTCCTCATTTTTGGTGATCCAGCAGGCGGATATTCTCATGGCGCCAATCTTCCTTCGCGATTATACGTCCCGGTCGTCCCGGGCCTTATTTTTTACGGCCAGCTGCATCCGGAAAACGTATTCCCGGATCACCGCCTCCTTGGCTTGGGAAATGTTTACAAAGACGCAGCCGTAGCGAAATTCCCGCTCAAAGACGGGATGCTCCCGGAGGGCTTGGCAGGTGATCAAGACGGGCGCGGTGCCTTTGTCGAAAGGAAAAATAAATTTTTGCCCCTCGTCCAGCGGGGTATCGGTGCCTAAAAGCACGCCGCCGGCGCTGATATCCCGGATATAGGCCCGGATCTGGATGGATTTCTGGGTCGCGGGGTTGATGCGCACCCGCTCGTCCATATTCAGCAGGACTATATTGACGCTGATATTGGTCTTGACCTTGACATCCTTCCGCCTTTGGACGTATTTGAGCACCTCGATCACCTGGAACTCGCAGATATATTCCTTCAGTTCCCGGTCGCTGGAAAGATATTTGCAGCGCAGGTCGTAAAGGCCCTGGCTGTCGTCGGTGTAATGTACCAAATATTCCTCGCCCCAATTCGGTATCTCGGTATTCGTCCGGACGTGGAGAACGTTTTTCGGTCTGTTGTAAGAGGCTTTGCCATCCGCGACAAAGCTGTTCTCTGTTGTGTAAATTCTTGCTTTCAAGCGTAATGCCTCGCTTTCCGCTGATGTATGTCTGGTGTAAATTGAGCGTCTAAAATATAGCGCCGTTATCTGTAGTAATTATTATCTTATTTTTTTGGAGATAAATCAAGTAATAAATCCTTGTTGGGGAAAAAATACCGGGGAAAAACCTTGCCATTTTCCCGGCGCGGCTTTACAATGGTTGATGTGAGCGGAATTTCAGGAACCCGGGAGCGTGGAAAGATGAGATTTGCTGCGGTAGGGAAAACAGATATTGGTTTGGCCCGGAAAGAAAACCAGGATAATTTTCTGCTTTTGCCGACACAGGGTATTTACGCGGTGGCGGATGGCATGGGCGGTCACGCGGGCGGCCGGCAGGCCAGCGCTATCGCTATCGAGGCGTTGGGGCAGGAATTGTCGCGGTTGCCGGCGCTGGATAGGGAAAATGTGGAAGCGGCCCTGGCCAGGGTCAACGACCGGATCCTGACGATGGCGAAAGAGTTGGGGTTGGAGGGCATGGGTACGACTTTGGTGCTGGCCTTTTATCAGGCGGAGCGCTGGCAGGTGGCGCATATCGGCGACAGCCGGGCCTACGCGATCGAGGCGGCCGGGATCCGGGCGCTGACCCAGGATCACAGCGTGGTGAGCGAGCTACTGGCTCACGGCAGTATCACGCCGGAGGCTGCCAAGGTGCATCCCCACCGCAATGTGCTGACCAGGGCGCTGGGCACGCCGGAGGATTTCCAGCCGGACTGGAATCAGGCCCCGGCGGCGGCGGCTTATCTGCTTTTATGCACGGACGGTTTATACAAAATGGTGGAGGAAGACGAGATCTGTCGGATCGTCACGGCGGCGGGCCTGAGCCTGGAGGAAAAGGCCGGCCGGCTGATTGAGGCCGCCAAGGACGGCGGGGGATTGGATAATATTACCGCGATCCTCATTGCGGGGGAGGAAAGCGCATGATTCAACCGGGTACCGTTTTTAACAACCGCTTCAGGATTGAGGAATTGATCGGCAGCGGCGGCATGTCCCTGATTTACCGGGCGACGGATTTGCTGAAGCACCGGTCGGTGGCCGTGAAGATGATGCGGGAGCAGTACGCCGGCGACCCGGCTTTTATCGCCCGTTTTCAGCGGGAAGGCCAAGCGGTGGCGCGGCTCAGCCATCCGAATATTGTCCGGATTTATTCTGTCTGTCAGGACGGGGAGATCTATTATCTGGTGTTGGAGTTGGTGGAGGGCCAGGATTTAAAGCAGCTGCTGCAAAGCCGGGCCAAGCCTTTTCCGCCCAGGGAGATTTATCCCCTGGCGGGCCAGATTTGCGACGCCCTGGCTTATGCCCACCACCAGAAGGTGATTCACCGGGATATCAAGCCCCACAATATTATTGTGCAGCCTGACGGCCAGATCAAGATCACGGATTTCGGCATCGCCCGGGCGTCCAGCGAGGCGACCTTGACCCATACCGGTAGCATCATGGGTTCGGTGCATTATCTCTCGCCGGAGCAGGCCAGGGGCGAGATCGCCGATCAGCGCTCGGATATTTATTCCCTGGGCGTGCTGCTGTATGAGATGGCGACGGGCAAGCTGCCTTACGCGGGGGAGTCGCCCATCAGCGTGGCTCTGCAAAAGGTGCAGCAGGATCCGCTGCCGCCCCGTCAGGCCAGCCCGGAGGCGCTGGTGCCGGAGGCGCTGGAGGCGGTGATTCTGAAAGCCATGCGCCGAAATCCCCGGCGGCGTTATCAGACGACGAACCAATTAAAGGAGGACTTGCGGGAGGCTTGCTTCAATAATCGGCTGCCGGTGGAGGATCCGGCGGTGGACGAGTGGGAGGATACCCTATCTGGCGGCGGGGCCAGGGAAGGGGAGAGAGAAAACGGCGGCGTTTGGGGAAAAGGAAACGGCGACGCCTGGGGAAAAGGAAACGGCGACGCTTGGGGAAAAGGAAGCGGCGACGCTTGGGGAAAAGGAGGCGGCGACGCTTGGGGAGGGGAAAATAGCGGCCTTTGGGGAAAAGTAAACGGCCGCGAGCGTGATAGAGAAAATGGCGGCGGCCCGGTGAAAGGCGGCAAGGCGGTGAGCGGCAAGGCTGGCGGCGGCAAGGCCGGTGAGGCCGGGGCGAAGGGCGGGCAGGCAGGCGGCAAGGTGGGCCGGCGGCTGATCAAGGCGCTATTGGGCGTCCTGATTTTTGTGGGGCTGGCGGCGGGCGGCCTGCGCTTGGGTATGTACGTGTCCGGCTGGATCTACTCGCCGGCGGAGGATGTGCCTGTCCCCGACGTGGAGGGCATGCCGGAGGCGGAGGCGGTGAGCCTGCTGACGGCCGCCGGGATGAGGGCGCAGGTGCTGGAGGCGCGGATCAATCGGAATGATATGGCGGCCGGCCTGGTGGCCATCCAGGAGCCGGAGGCGCTGGTGCCGGCCAAGCCGGGCAGCGCGGTCAGGCTGACCTTGAGCCAGGGGCCGGCGACCAAGCCGGCGCCCTCTTTGGTGGGGCGCACCCGGCAGGCGGCGGAGATTGAGTTGGGCAACGCGGGCCTGAGCTTTGGTGAGGTGGAGTTGATCAATGACAGCATCGTGCCGGAGGGCGTGGTCATGAATCAAAGCCCGGCGGAAGGGACACCGCTTTTGGCCGGGCAGACGGTGGATGTGATGATCAGCCTGGGGCCGGTAGTGCGGATGGTGCAGACCCAGTCTTTTGTGGGTATGCCGCTGCGGGACGCCAATGACGCCGCCGACACCCTGGGGATTGAGTTGGGGCGTATCAGCTACGAGATGAGTTGGTCTTATGGGTCGGATACGGTGATCCGGCAGACGCCGGCGCCCAACACGGAGATGCAGGCGGGGACGCCGATTGATTTGGTAGTGAGCCTGGGGCCGGGACCCGGCGGCGGGACGACGGCGCCTGCCGGGCAGGATGGCGGCGGCGGGACGCTCCCGCCGGACGGGGTGCCGGCGGCGGGCGGCGGCCAGGCGGCGGACGGCGGTTTGCCGCCGGATGATGTGCCGCCGCGGTAAGACGCGGCGGCGAGGCTGAGGCGCCGGGCGCTGGGTGCCGGGTGCCGGGCGCTGGGAGCCGGGCGCTGGGAGCCGGGCGCTGGGAGCCGGGAGCTGGGCGCCGGGTGCCGGGCGCTG
>JAISDE010000135.1 GCA_031265035.1 Peptococcaceae bacterium
TGCTCCGCCGCCAGCACCATGTAAGTCACGCCAAATACCGTGTCCGGCCGGGTGGTGAAAACCGGCAGCTCCCCGGCCCCGGCAGGAGGCGGGGCGGCGGCGCTGCCAGCCCAAACCGCCCCGGCACCCGCGACGGCGGCGCTGCCAGCCCCGGCCGCCCCGGCGCCCGCCGCCCCGCCCGGACTCGCTCCAGAGCCGGCCGCGCCGGTCTGTGCCACCTTAAACACCAGCTTGGCCCCCTCGCTGCGGCCGATCCAGTTGCGTTGCATGAGCTTGACCTTCTCCGGCCAGCCGGGCAGGTCGTCCAAAGTGTCAAGCAATTCCTGGGCGTAATCGGTGATCTTGAAATACCATTGCTCCAGCGCTTTCTTCTCCACAATGGAGCCGCACCGCTCGCAGGCCCCATCTACCACCTGCTCGTTGGCCAGCACCGTGGCGCAGTCGGGGCACCAATTCACGTAGCCCGGCTTTTTATATGCCAGGCCCTTGTGGTACAGGCGCAGGAAAAGCCACTGGGTCCAGCGGTAATAATCCGGCAGGCAGGTAGCCAGTTCCCGCTCCCAGTCATAGCTGATGCCCAGGCTCTTTAGCTGCCGCCGCATATTAGCGATATTATCCAGCGTCCATTCCGCCGGCGGGATCCCATGCTTGATGGCGGCGTTTTCCGCCGGCAGGCCGAAAGAGTCCCAGCCGATAGGATGAAGGACATTGAAGCCCCGCATCATCTTAAACCTGGCCACCACGTCGCCGATAGCATAATTCCGCGCGTGACCCATATGCAAATGCCCGGAAGGGTAAGGGAACATTTCCAGGCAATAATATTTCGGCTTGCCCCCGTCCTCCGTCACCCGAAAGGTTTCCTCGCTCTCCCAGAGGGCCTGCCATTTCCCCTCAATCGCCTCATGCTGATACCGTTCTTCCATACGCCACCTCAATCGCATTTTTCCGCCGGCTCCCAGCCGCCTGTGTCAAGGGAAATTATACCCCACCCAGGCCGCCGCCGTCAAACGCGGATTGCTATATCGCTATTCCATTTTGTCGGCTTTGGAGACAGCTTGGTTGGCCGCCACCAAAAGGGGATCCCAAACGGGGCTGAAAGGCGGCGCGTAAGCCAAGTCAAGCTCCGCCAACAGATCAATGCTGGCGCCGGTTTGAAGGAGAGCGGCCAAAACGTCAATTCGTTTGCCCGCGCCGGCGGCGCCAAAGATTTGGCCCCCCAAAAGCCGGCGGCTGCCCTTTTCCACCACCAACTTGACGGTAATCTCTCCCCGGCCGGGATAGCCGGCCGCCCTGGTGTAGCTGGTAATAGTAGATTCCCAGGCGTCTATGCCCGCCAGGCCGGCCTCCCGCAGGGAAAGACCGGTTCTGGCTCCCTCTTTCTCAATGACTTTAAATATGGTGGTACCCACTACACCTTTGAATACAGCCTGCCCGCCGGCGGCGTTCTCGCCGGCGATTTTACCTTGTTTATTGGCCGTGGTGCCCAGGGGAATATAGGTTTCCTTCCCGGTGACCAAATGGCGGGCGGCAGCGCAGTCGCCGGCGGCATAAATATCCGGCAGATTTGTCTCCATCCGCTCATTGACCCGGATAGCGTTTTTAAATCCCAACTCGATCCCGGCCGCCTGGGCTATTTCCGTATTAGGCTTTACACCGATGGCCAATATTACCAGATCGGCGGCGATCTCACCGCTATCGCTGGCTACGGCGTTTACCCTATCCTCGCCCAGCATGCCGGTAAGGGCCGCGCCGGTTATTACTTCCGCTCCCGCCGCCCTCAATTCTTTCGCCACCAAAGCCGCCATGTCCTCATCCATCAGCGTCATGATCCGGGGCGCCATTTCCAGCACGGTAACCTTCAAGCCCAAGGCCAACAACGCCTCGGCCATCTCCGCGCCGATAAAGCCGCCGCCCGCGATCACCGCCCGGGCCGGTTTTCGCGCCGCTATATATTCTTTGAGCCGCTCGGCCTGGGGAATCTGTTTAACGGTAAATACCCCCTCCAGCCCAATGCCCGGTAAGGGCGGCACAATAGGACGGGCGCCGGTAGCGATTACCAGCCTGTCGTAAGCCTCCCAAGCCTCGGCGCTGTCCGGCCGCCGGATCAGGACAGCCTTTTTGGCCGGATCGACCCGTAACGCTTTATGTTGAGGGTGAGCTCTCACGCCCCGCTCGCCAAACTCCGCCACGCTCCTGGCGATCATCACTTCTTTATTATCAATGACGTCTTGCGTATAGTAGGGTAGACTGCAAGCGGAATAGGAAATATAGGACTCATCGGTATAAACGTCTATCGTCATCTCTTTATTCTGGCGGGCAGCCTTACTGGCGGCGCTCATGCCGGCGGCCACACCGCCGATAACGATCAGTCTTTTGCCCATCTTATTCTCCTTTCATCTGTTTACTGTCACTCACTATCTACTGTCCTCACTATTTACTGTCCTCACTGATCATCCTTTAATAAGTATTTGTTGTTAATTACTTTAAAAGAAGCGCGGGTAACAACCTTTTCCCCAGCCAGTTGCTCCATACTCTTGAGCCGCACCACGATTCCCTCCGCTGTATTACCGTTGGGGTATTTGCAGTCAGCCTTTTTCAATAAGTACTCTAAATTGTACTCAGCCGGATATTCCTCACCTTCCTCTAACAGCGACACCATATCAAGAGTATTATCAAAACACAATTTTTTTAGTTCATCATAATCTAAGTATGCCCTTGTATCTAGATCATAAGCGTCAAAAACGCACCATTTGTATTGTTGTAAGCCTAATTTGTTTTTTTGAATCCGCGGCCCGCACAACTCTCCCTGAATAACTATATTTCTTCCAAGTCTCTCAATTTTTTCTTTAATGCTTCGATACATAGTAGTATACGGATTATCGTCCGCGCTAGATTCTGGCACTGTAAGATCCATGTCCCTTGATGTTACTCCCGAATGTCCGTTATAACTGTATATACTACAGGACGTCCCATCATATTTTAACGTTATGTAATAGGGTTTACCGATAAACTTCTCTAGTATATCTTCCATGGACTGAATTCTTATCTCGTCTGTAGTTGGTATACCAAAAGGTTTGCCATTTTTACCAATAACATTTCCGGAAGATATCTCAGGCGGATCCCATTTTACCACATCTAAAACAGTAACTTCTTCCCCCTCAATGATAAAACGATTTTCTATCTCGGGAAAATCGCTAACCTTCATGACCAAGCCCTGTGATACTACGCCTCTTAGCTTTAATGTCTTTATGCGGTATCCTTCTTTACGTTGCTGCTCCAGAGATTTACGATATGATGATTTAGCTAAAAACTCAAATCTTGTATCATCTACCGGCAGATAACTGTCAATCTCGAAGTACACCACCAACTCGTCAACTTTGAACTCTCCCTTTTTCACAACTATGTTCCAACCCAAAATTTGCGCTACCTCTATCATATCAGCGTTTTCTATAGGTTTTATCGACTGTACTCTTTGTATAGACACCAAATTTCTTCTCATGATCATGCTAACATCACTCCCAAATTTAAACTTTTGACTATTGACTTTCTTATAATTCGGCCCATCCTCCCTATTTTAACGAAAAAATATGATTTTGACTACTACTTTACTTAATTTATTGAAAAATTTGCATTCATAAAAAGGCGTTCATAAAAAGGACCATAAAAAAAGGCTTGCGTTTTTTTTCGCCGCGTTTTATAATTGGCCCCATAGATTTTATTTATCGCATGAGCGCTAAAGTACTAGGAGTTGTTTCGATTTCACATAGCGGCAGCATAATTTTTACTTATATTACACCCAGCGTCGTATAGATCATTGTGCGGATATGTATACCCATCTGCACAGCCCCAAACGCCCCGGTCGGCGCGTAAAAAAACCCCGGATTTACTGATCCGGGGCTGCCAAATACAACCAGTGCTGATGGGTATACCTTACCGCACTGCTGACATATTTTCACAGGCATACTTAATTTATCGTCAGGAGGGGAATTAAAATTGAAAAAAGGATTCGCGACCTTGGCAGCGGTGGTTATGATCTTGGGCCTGCTCGCCGCCTGCGGCGACTCGACGGCCGGCGGCGCCTCGTCTAACGGTACCGCCGCGAATGGCGGCTCGGCCAGCGGCCCCGCCTCATCCGGCGGCGCCTCGGGGTCTGGGGCGGCCGGCTCGGAACCGGCGGCGATCATTAACCCCGGCGATCCGATCATTGTATCGACCATGAATGATACAGAAGGCGAGATCCTGGGCAAAATGATGGTGCTGGCTTTAAGGGACGCGGGCTATGAGGTGACGGACAATGTTTTCGGCTACAGCGGCACAGTGAACGGCCGCACAGCCTTGCTTGAAAAAGAGACGGACATTTATATGGACTATACCGGCCGCGGCCTGCGCCTGATTGAGGGCGTCGACGAGTCCCTTTATCACAATATGGAGACCGCCTGGCAATCCGTGTCTGAATGGGATAAAGCCAACAACAACCTGATCTGGACAAGGTACGCGCCCTTCAACAATACGGACGCCATAGCGGTGCGAAAAGAGTTCGCCGAGGAAAATAACGTGTACGATATGTACGATTTCGCCCGCTATGTCAATGAGGGCGGTTATGTCAACCTGGTCGTTCACCCGTATTGGGTCACTCTCTCTACCGGGCTGCCCGGTATGGAGGCGACCTATGGCTTTAAGCTGTCGGAGGATCAGTATACCATCTCGGGCGGCAATGACGAGCAGCTACTGGCTGAGGGCACGGGCGGCGTTAATGTTTGCATGTTGTACTCATCCTCCGGTTTAGCTTATCATTACGGTTTTGTCATCCTTGATGATCCCCAGGTGGTCTCCCCCGTTTACAGCCCCTGCCCTATTATTGTGGCGGAGCGCTTGGAGCGCTACCCCGGCGTGGCGGACGCTCTCAACAACGTGTTTGAGTCAATCGCCCTGGCGGAAATGGTGGAAATGAACGCGAGGGTTGAGGTAAACGGCGAGTCGGGCGAGGCTGTCGCCCGCGAGTATTTGCTCGGCAAAAATTTAATCAAAAGCGCGTAAAACGCGAGCGCATAAAGCGTAAACATATGTACAAAGCGTAAACAAACGTACAAAGCGTAAACATATGAATGCATAAATGTATAAAGCATAAAATGGAGCGGTTTGATGAGCAAAAAATATGATATCGTCTCGCTATTTATGTGCGCTCTCTGCTTTTTTGTGTTAATGGCCAACGACTTTATTATAACCTTGGAGACCAGGATCGCGCCTATGGAGTCTGTGAGCGCCTGGTCGGCGCTGGGTGGCCGGGCCTGGATTATGCTGCTTACCCTCGGGATAACAACGATCGCGATCTGGCTGAAAGCCGACTGCCCCCGGAAAAATCTGGCGGCGGGCTTGCTGGCCTCGGTATTTTTGGTCGAGGTGATGTTTTTTGTCGGCCT
>JAISDE010000159.1 GCA_031265035.1 Peptococcaceae bacterium
ACCTGTACTACCGCATCAATATCAGAAATTTTTCGGTGTTTTACGTTGTTATCGGAAACGTGATGGAAGTCAGGCGTTTCCTGTACAGCAAGCGCGATATCCCCAAAATTATACAACCGTAGAAGATTCAAATATATTTCCTCCTGATTCGCGGTATAATACATAAGGACTCGCAGCGAAAATTTGAGGGTCGCCAGCCCGCTTGGAAATTGTTAATTATATTGACTAAACGCACCTGATAGGTTATAATGATGCAAAAAAAGCACTCATTTTGTGATTGACAAGGGGGTATTTGTTATGCCGCAAACAACATTCAGCGTGCGCATGGACGCTGAGGTAAAAAAACAGTTTGACGATTTCTGCGATAAGGTCGGTATGAACACATCCACCGCGTTTAATATGTTCGCGCGCGCTGTTTTGCGTGAAAGGCGCCTGCCGTTTGATGTAACAACGGAATCCGACCTATTTTACAGCGAAAGCAATCTTGCCCATCTTCGCCGAGGCGTTGCCGCCCTAAACAGCGGCAGGGGGGTAGAGCACGACATCATCTAAAGGGCATTACGACGGCTAAACTACGCTGGAAATTTTTCATCCTACACTAGCACTCTGTACCACCCAAAACTTTACCAAGCGCCGGCCTTTTTGCCGTCAGACAGCGTTGTCGTCAGTCGCCATACCACAGCGGGTATGCCTCCTTCCTCCGCCTTGCCTGACGGCAAAAATTCTCGCCGCTTGCTGACAAGTTTTGGATGTTACAAAGCACTAGCGCTTTGCCTGATCCAGCGCCGCCTGTACGGCCTCCGGGAATTGATCATAGGCGATTGTGGCGCCGCTCACGGCGTCCACATCCCGCAGGCGCTTGACCTCCTTGAGCTGGGCGGCGTATTGGGCCATCGCCACCACCGCCAGCTGCGCCTTATCATAATAATCCTGATTGGAGATCTCCCCGTTGATTTTGCCGTATTCCTCATCCTTGACGCTACCGTCTTTTTGCCAGGTCACAAATTGGCAATCGGCGATCTCGCCGTCTTTTACCGTAACGGTGGCCTCGCCGTAAGCGCCGGCGTCATCCTCGCCGCTTTGGCCGATAAAAACGCCGTCCTGATACGACGCCCCGCCGCCGCAGCCCGACAAAAGAGCGGCTAGCAGCAATAATGAGCAGGCCCAAAGGGCCGGGCGCCGCCGCCCCGCTCCCCGCGTCACCAGCTCCCGTACGCGCGCTCTCCGCTCTCGCCCTCGACCCCGCGTCTCCAACTCCCACTCCAGCCTGCGCCTACGCATCCGCCGCTCCCCCTTTGCCGTTCTCTTCATTATTCGCCGCGCTATTCTCTACACTATTCCATTTATTCCATTTATCATTCTCTATGATTCGCGCGATCCTGCCATGCTCCAAGACCACTGTGCGCTGGGCTTCCTCCGCCACCTCGGGATCGTGGGTAACGACAATAATCGCGCTGCCCTCCTGATGCAGCTGCCTGAGAATGCCCAAGACGACCTTCTCATTGGCCTCGTCCAGATTGCCCGTCGGCTCATCCGCCAAAATCAGCATCGGATAATTGATGAGCGCCCGCGCGATACAGACCCGTTGCTGCTCGCCGCCGGAAAGCTGGCTGGGCAAATGCTTGGCCCGCTCTTTCAGGCCAACCCGCTCCAAGGCCAGCAAGGCCTCCTTCTCGTCGGGCAGGCTGTGATAATATTGCGCTACCATCACATTTTCCAGGGCGGTCAGATAATTGATCAGATGAAACTGCTGAAAAATCAAGCCGATTTTATCCCGGCGGATGGCGGTCAGATTTTTGCCGCTCTCCTGGGAGATATTGACGCCGCCCAGCCTGACCTCGCCCTGGGACGGCCTGTCCATGCAGCCGACGATATTCATCATCGTTGTTTTGCCGGAGCCGGAAGGACCCATGATGGCGATCCATTGCCCTTCCTCCACCGTCAGGTCAATATCCCACAAGGCCCGCACGTTGCCGTAGGTCTTGGACACGCCTCTCAATTCCAGTAAACTCATAGGCCGCCACCCCTTCCTCTCTTTTTCCCGCCGCCGGCGCCCTTCCATCCCGGCCTGCCCCCACCAATTGCCTTATCACTTGCCCCATCACTCGCCTCGCAAGACGATGGCCGGGTCAACCTCCGTAGCGCCGCGAATCGGCAGCAGGCAAGCCAGGCCCGTGACCAACACGGACACAATGAGCGTCACCAGGATCAGCGCCGGCCGCAAAGCTATAGAGCGATAAAACACCCGGGAACTCACCATCTGGGCGAACACAAAACCCAAACCGCCGCCCAGCAGGCCGCCCAGACCGCCCAAAAATACGCCCTCGCCCAAAAACTCGCTGACAATCCCGCTGTTGGCGGCGCCCAGAGTCTTTTTCAGCCCGATCTCCTTGCGGCGCTCCGCCACCACCGCCATCATAGTCGTCGCGACGCAGATCATCGTGAGCAGCAACACAACCACCGTGACCAAATACACCAGGGACTGCAATTTCGCCAGCACCGTTCCCTCGGACTGGGTCACCCGCCTGACCAGCCGCGGGGCCACGCCGGGCATATCCGCCGCTATCCGACCGGCGGCGGCGCTCAACTCCGCCTCGGCCGCCAAAACACTGCATTCCACCACATCAAAGGCGCCCTCGCCCATCAGCCCGTCAAAATCCCCCAGGGAGACAAAGATAAACGCTTCCTCCGTGCCCCCGGTCTGCATAACGCCAGACACATGGAAGTCCCGGCTAAAGCTCTTGCCGTCCGGGGCGGCGCCGGTCAGGGTAAAGACGCTGCCGGGCAGCAGGCGGATCGTATCCGCCACTTCCTGCCCAATCAACGCCTGGCCGGCGCTCTCGGGCCAGTCGCCACTCACAAACCAATAAGGGCTGGTCTTGCGCGCCTCGGCCAAATCCGTGCCCGCCACCATAAAAGGCTGCTCGTTGATCTTGGCGGTCTGATAACGGTAGGGGGCTATGCCCACCACGCTACCCGCCGGAAAATACTCTCTGGCCCGCTCCGCCTCCGCGGCGGAAAGCGAGCCGCCGCCGCCGGAGGGCACCAGGATAAAATTGGCGCCGTAGGAGCGAAATTCCTGCCCCATCTGCCGGGGAATGTCGTAATAAATCGTGACCAGGCCGGAAAGCACCGTCGCGCCTATGGCTACCGCCAAAAGGGCCACCAACATCCGGGAACGCCGCCGAATGATGGAACTGGCGACCATGCGCAAATAAAAGGCCCGCCGCCCCATTCCCCCCGCCGGCCGCTCCCGCCTTGGCTCAGCGGCCCGCTTTGGCGCGTCTTCTCTTCCTGGCGCGTCTTCCCGCTTTCGCTCATCGGCCATGGAGTACCTCCGCGGGGCGCAGGGAGAGAATATACCGTATGGACGGCACGCTCCCCGCCAAAGTGACAAAAAAGACCAGCACGGCGACAATGGGGATGACCATCGGCTTGATATCGATAGCCGAGTTGAAAACGGAGTGGCCGATGACCTGCGCGAAGCCCAGGCCGGCAAAATACCCCGCCACGCCGCCGATAATCCCGGTCAGCAAAATCTCCGTCAGCACCAGCCAGGAAACCGGCCCATTATTGGCCCCCACCGCCTTCAAAAGCCCAATCTCCCGACCCCGTTCCATGACGCTGGCCGTCACCAGATTGGAGATGCCCAAGGCCGAGGCCACCAGGCTCAGGATAGTGATCAGCAGCATCAAAAGTTGGGTTTTCTCCAAAATAGCCCCCTCCGACTCGGCCACCTGCCGGATCGGCTTGGCCACGGCGTTGGTGATCACCTCGTCGATCTGATAACAAATCGCGCTCACATAAGCGGTGCAATACCATGTCTCCCATTCCTTGATCGAGAGGCTTTTGGGGTTTTGCGCCGCCCGCCGGGAAAGAGCGTTGTCCGGCGTCGTCAGCGCGCTGACCTCCACCCGGCTCACCAGCCCTTCCTGCCCGCCCAGCCTTTGGGCCACCGGCAGCGGGACAAAAATCTGCCCGTCCTCGTCGCTGCCCGCGTTGAAAATCCCCTTGACCCGCAGCGAGACAGGCCCCGCCGCCGTCGTCACCGTCAGGCTGTCGCCCACCGTCAGGCCGCTTTGGGCGGCCAGGAGGCTGCCGAGCATGGCGGCGTCCTCGTCCCCGTCGGCCAGCCACTCACCGGCGATCTCCCACCAGTTTTTCATATTGATCATCCCTGTATTCAGCGCCTCGCCGGTAGGCAGCTCCAGGTGATGGGAAAACCAGGTGCCCACCAGCTTGACTTCCCCGCCCTCGGCGGGCAGCCCCGCCTTGATCTCCAAATAAGGCGTAAAATCCACGATATTGAAGGCCCAGAAAATCGTCTTGATATTGCCCAGTTCCGTCTCCCGCAAATATTTATCCGAGACCCCGGCGCCCTCGCCCACGCCATACAAATCGTCCAAAAGGGAAGCCCCCTTTGGTATGACGTTGATATTGGCGCCGTAAGTCTTGAGTTCCTGATTGACTTTATCCCCCACATCCAGCATCACGTTCAGCATGGCGGTAGAGAGAGACGCGCCCAGCGCCACGGTAAACGCTATCATCAGCATTTTTCCCCGCTGCCGAAAAAGCGCGCCCTTTACCATTCGCCAAAACATGCTACCGCCTCCTTCGCGTCTTGAACATCTTAAACGCCTTAGACATCTTAGACGCCTTAAACGCTTTAAACGCCTTACTTAAAGCGCCCCTTCTCCAATTCCAAATCGGCTGTTCGCACCACCATCGACCCGTCCCGCAGCGTATAAGCCAAAGGCACGGGATTGCACCCGCCCTTGAAGCCGATGGTGGACTTATTCATCACCACGTCGCACAGCTTGCAAATAACCTCGTCCTTACGCTCATAATACCCGGTCGGCCCGCAGATATCGCAGGCATCCAGGCCCACCCCATAAGCGACCTCATTTTTCTTGATCACGATAAAGCGCACTTCCGTCCCATCTGACGCCGCGTACACGAAACGGTGTAAATGCCCGTCATTGATCCGCTCAATGGCGATCAGCAGCTCGTCCCCCACCTGGTTCATCGGCTCGGCGGGCGATAAAATTACCTCCCGCTCATTGTAGGCCCGTCCCGCCGTCAGACAGAGGATGACCAGCCCATAACCCACCAGGACGGTGGCGCTCCAGCGCCGGCGCCGGCGGGCGGCGGCCTTGAGCTTGCGCCGCTCGGCGGGATTGCCAGCGAAGTTGCCGCTGGGATTGCCGGCGCAGTTGCCGCTGGGATTGCCGGCGAAGCTACCGCTGGGATTGCCGGCGGTACTGCCGGCTGGATTGCCGGCGGTACTGCCGCCGCCCCCGTTTTGGCTCCCGCCCCTGCCCCTGAGCCAGACGGCCAGGGGAATCAAGGCGGTGATCGCCATGATAACATACAAGAAAACATCATTGTGATTGATCGCTTGCTTCAAAAGATTGAAAAAAGCTCTCGACTGCGGGATCAGGCGCCGGGCGTACAGCGACTGCGCCACCTTCAGCGCCTGATTGACCAGATTGACGGTCAGGCCGACGATGAGCAGCGCCCGGTGCGCTCGCTCCGACAAGCTCCCGCTCACCTTAAACAAGGCCAGCCCCGCGATGAATGCCAGCAACAGCCCGGCGGCATAACCGATCAACTTGAACAGAAAATCCGTGCTGAAAAGGCTCTCACCCATCAGGACAAATTCCGTCGGATACAGGAAAATATCCGGCAGCGTATAAAAAAGCAAAGAGCCGCAAAATACGGCGCCCGCCGCCTGGGAGAGCTTTCCCCGCCATGGCGCCATCCCGGCCGCCGGTGATCGCCCCCCCAGGCGGGGCGACCCGGCCAATACCATCCATACCAGGGCCGAGACCACGCCTACCGTCAATATGCCGATATTCCAATATTCCCTGTTGATCAGCACAGTTGTGTGCTTGAGAAACGCCAGCGCCAGCGCCAGCGCGCAACCGACGACGGAACCCGCCGTCAGCCACCGCTTTTGGCCCGCCCCGTCGCCTCTACCAGCCAGCGCCAATATCACCGCCAGAAGAATTGAGGCGGTGAGCGAATTTTGCGCCGTCTGCACAAGGTATCTCATCATGGCGGCGTCTCACCATCTCCCATCCGAATCTATCTCGCCCTATCTCGCTTCGCCTTGGCCTTTGCTTCGCCTTGCCTTGCTTTGCCTCGCTTCGCCTTGGCTTTTGCTTTGCCCTAGCTTCGCCCTGCCTCGTCTCATAGCCGCGCCGCGGCGAAACGCCCGGCCGATCTCCCTGACCGGCGGCGCCTCACCGCGGCGGCTACATAGCTCATAGTACAGCCAATTGCCTAAGCCTTACCATTACTCAAAGACTCTTCGTTACTCAAAGACTTACCGTTACTCAAAGACTTACCGTTACTCAAGGCTCTACCATTACTCAAATCTCTGCCGTTACCCAAAGTCTCCCCGTTGCCTAAAGCCTACCAAGTCCGGGGGATAAAGTCAAAATCCCACTCCGCCACCAGAGGCTCGTTCCAGAAACGGCCCGTCACGCCAGTCTCCTGGTCAACGTGCAGGAGATAGCCCTGCGACTCGGGGCTGTCGATGATGAAGCGCACCTTATAGGAACCGGCGGCGGGGAACTTGACGTTGGCGCCATAATGGGGTCCGTCGCTCGCGTTCATAGGCATGAAAGTGCCCTCGGTAATACCGCCGTCCTCGGCTTCCAGCTCATATTTGACCGTCAGGTTGGGGACAAAATCGCCGACGCCGTAGCCCAGCTCATTGGTCAGGGCGGAAATATCCGCCTCCAGGTGCATGTCGGACTCCGAGGCGGGCAGGCTATTGCCGGCCGGCAGCATGTCTACCGGCTGAAAATACACACCGGCCACATTTAGCGGCCCAAGCTCAATATCGTCGCCCAAAGGAAATTCCTCAAACCCGGCTACCTCGCCGGGGGCCGCCGCCGCGCCACCGCCACCGCCACCGGAGTTGGCCGCCGGAGCGGCGCCGGATGAGCAGGCGGCCAGCGCGAAAAGAAGTGACAGCGCCACCGTCAGCGTCAAGATAAACCCATGCGATTTTTTTGTGTTCATTACTATAGCCTCCTAAAAAATTTTTTTGTTATGTGTTCACGCGTCCTTTTGCAAGCGCGCGGGAAACCGCTATTTTACATCAGGCGGACGCCCCCCAACCGCCGGCTGAGCGGGCCGCCCTGTTCTACGCCGCTCGGCGGCTGCCCCGCCATTTTTTGATTTGCAGGATAAAAGTCACCACGGTGACAGCCAGCAAAACTATCTGCGGCAGCAAGGTCTCCAGAGTAGGATAAATGCCCAGCAGATCCACGGAGGAAATCCAGCCCACCGGCGTGGCGCCGATGACATTGCCCTCTTGCAGCTCCTTGATACCGGCGCCGGTAAAGGAGATCGCCATAACGGACAGCAGGACGCTGGTGCCGATAAAGAAAGGCTTTAGGGGCAGCCTGAGACTCAGGACGCGAATCAGGATATAGATGACGACCAGGGCGACACAGCCGACCCCCAAGCCCACCCAGATCATGTTGACGTTAGTCTTGGTGCTGGCCAGCAGAGCCTGGTAAAACAAAATTACCTCCGCTCCCTCCCGGAAAACCGCCAAAAACGCCGCGAAGGCCAGGGAAAAGACGCTGCCCCTGGCGATGGAGCTTTCCACCTTGCCCTCAATATAGCCGCTCCAGGCATCCGCCTCAGCTTTGGAGATCATCCAGTTGCTGACGTAAAACAATACCAACACCGCCAGCAACATCGTCCCGCCCTCGATAATCTCCTGGTTCGCCCCGCTGATCGCGGAGAGATTATTGAGAATCACAGCCATCAGGACACTGGCGCCCAAGGCCGCCAGCGAACCCCAGTACACCGCCCCGGTCTTTTGCTTGTTGCCGCTCTTGACCAGGTAGGCGATGATCGCGCCCACGATGATAATAGCCTCAAAACCCTCCCGGATAATGATCAGCAGCGAGGCGGCGAAAACACCGGCGGCGCTCTCTTTTTTCCCGTCCAGCTGGTCGGCGTCCTCCCGCAAATACTGCACCAGGGTATCCAGCCCGGCCCTAACCTCGGCGGCGCTGTCGCCGGCGGTCATGGCCTTTTTGATAAAGCTGAACTGATATTCCACCTTAGCGGCCCGGTCGCCGGAAATGCTCGCCATCACGATACGCTCAAAGCCCAGCTTCTCATAGTAGCTGAAATAAGCCACATCCACCTGGGCCTTCGCCGCCGCCGCGTCGCCGGTCAGATAAATAGCGTGGGCCTCGTCGCATACAGCCGCCATCTCATCCACAACCTCATTCCAGTTGCCGAAGGCCGCCGCCGATGCCGCGCCCGCGAAAGCGCCGCTCAAAAAGACCGCCAGCATCAACGCGGCAAATATTTTTTTAGCGGCAAATATTTTTCTCAATCTCACACCTCGTCTCTTTTCCCCGATTGGCGCCAACTCGCCTGATTGGCGCCAGATCTCCTGACTGGCGCCAGCTCGTCTGGCTCATGTCCGCCTAACCCCGGCCAGCCGCCCCCTTCTTGTTTGGCTCATTATTGGCGACTTAGCCCTGGCCAGTTCACTTGTTGTTATTTGCTAATTTCCAGGAAGAAAGCGGCCGCGAACTTGTCGAAAGCGCGATATTTGTTAGTCCTGGCTAATGCCCTTGGTAGAAACAATACAACATTCCGGCCCGCCTGTCAAGATGGGTAGACGATTTTTTTTGACCCCCGCCTAGCCAGCGTCCGACCGGCGTCCGACCGGCATCCGCCTCCTCGCGGCTGACAAAGCCGGCCCCGTCAAGCACCAGCCCCGTCAAGCTCATTGAAAATAATCCCGCGTTATGTTATCCTTAGCATGAAAAACATCAAGGTACGTTCCCTAACAAATGTATACTCCCTAACAAATGTATATTCCCTAACAAATGAACGCGAAACTGTAAGTCTCAAAACTGTAAGTCTCAAAAGTCTCAAACAAAAGGAGCCGCCCATGGCATACGATGGCCTGGTCATGCGAGGCGTCGCTCAGGAGCTGAATCAGCTGCTGGCCGGCGGTCGCCTGGACAAAATAGCCCAACCCAACAAGCATGAGATCATACTGCACATCCGCTCCCAAGGCAACAATCACAAGCTGCTGCTGTCCGCCCTGGCCCAGGAGGCCAGGGTTCATGTCGCCGCCGCCGCGCCCCCCAACCCTGAGCGGCCGCCGGTGTTTTGCATGGTCTTGCGCAAGCATCTGGAAGGCGGCCGAATCCTTTCCTTCGAGCAGGCCGGCCTGGACCGGATCCTGGCTATCAACGTGCAAGCCCTGGACGAGTTCGGCGATTTGCGGGAAAAGCGGCTGATCGCCGAAATCATGGGCAAGCACAGCAATTTGATCCTGACGGATCCCTCCGACGGCCGGATCATCGACAGCTTGCGCCGGGTCACCGAGGCGATCAGCCGTTACCGGCAAATTCTGCCCGGTATAACCTACGCGGCCCCCCCCGCCAGGGAAAAGCTGCCCCTCTGGCTGGAGCGGGAAGACACCTTGGCGCCCCGGCTGATGGCGCTGGGATTGAGCAAGTCCCTGGATCAGGTGATCCTGTCCGCTTACGACGGCTTAGGCCCCCTGAGCGTTCAGGAGCTGATTCACCGGGCGGGCTTCAGCCCGGTGGACACCCTGGAGTATTTCGGGCAGGCCGACTATTTACGCCTGTACCGGGTGATCGCGGCGGTGGGGCAGGATCTGCTCCGGCACCAATATCAGCCGGAAATCCTCATCCAAGACGGCCGGCCCAAGGATTTCGCGGCTATCGCCCTCAGCCTTTACCCGCCGGAGCGCCGCCAGCCCTTTCCTCGGCTCAACACCATGCTGGACGCCTATTTCAAGGATCGGGGCGTCGCCAACCTGTTTCGTCAAAAACAGGCGGATCTGGAGCAGATCATCCGGCGGGAGCAGGAGCGCTGCCGCAAAAAGGCCGGCTTGCAGGCCGCCGCCGTGCTGGAGGGGCAGGAAGCGGAGCAATGGCGGATCTACGGCCAGCTGCTGACGGCCGCCCATTACCACTTGGCCCAGGGCGCGACGGCGACGGTAGAGAATTTTTACGAGGCCGGCAGCCCGCCCATCAGCATCCCCCTGGATCCGCTGCTCACCCCGCTGGCAAACGCCCAAGCCTATTTCCGCCGTTACCAAAAAGCCAGGCAAACGGCGGTAAAGGCCCAGACCCATTATGAGGAAACCCTGACCGAGCTGTCCTATCTGGACAGCGTGGCTCATTCCCTGACCACCGTCACCACCCTGCCGGAATTGGCGGACATCCGGGAGGAAATCCAGGCGGCCGGCTACCTCAAAGCCGCCGGCCGGGACTCGGGTGCCGGCGGCTTTGGCCCAGGCCGCTCCCGGCCTGGCGCCGGCAATGGCAGCGGCGCCGGAACCGCCGGCGCCGGCAAAAAAGGCGGCCGCGGCGCCCGGGGCGGGCCGGCCAACCAAAAAGGCCGGGCCGGCGGCGGCCCAAAAGACGACAAAGCCGGCGACGGCCCCGGTCTTTCCTTTGGCCGGGCGACCCGGGAGGGATTTGATATTCTCTATGGCAAAAACAACAAACAAAACGATTATCTGACCACTAAGCTGTCCAAAAGCGGCGATCTTTGGCTCCACGCCCAAAAACTGCCCAGCGCGCACGTCGTCGTCCGCAACCCGGCCAAACGGGAAATCCCTCCCGGCGTCATTGAGACCGCCGCCAAGATCTGCCTTTGGCATTCCCGGGCCAAAGCCGCCGGCCGGGCCGCCGTGGACTACACCAAAAGGCAAAACGTCTGGAAGCCCAAAGGAGCGAAGCCCGGCCTGGCCCTTTATGAGAATTATCAAACCCTCTATGTCACCGTCACAGAAGATGAGATAGAGGGCTTAGGCTTGCTTTAAGCGCTTACTGTTAGAGACTTGCTTTAGAGATTTGCTTTGAGCGCTTACTTTAAAAACTTCCAGATCCCCTCGTCATTCAGGTTTTTCAGGATCGCGGCGGTGACGGGCAGGCCAATCAGCCCCAGCACGCCAAAGAGCGACGCCCCTACATACATGCAGAGCAGCGTGACCAAAGGATGCAGCCCGATCTGCTCACCCACGATCTTGGGTTCCAGGGTATTGCGCACCGCGGTGATCAGCACATACAGGATCAGAAGCTTGACGCCCTCGGCCGTGCTGCCCACAATAAACGAGATGATCGCCCAAGGAATCAGGATGCCCCCTACCCCCAATACCGGCAGGACATCAAAAATCGCGATGCCCAGCGCCGTCAGAAAAGCGTTTTGAACGCCGATCAGCAAAAAGCCGACGGACAACTCCGTGAAGGTCAGCGCCAGCAACAGCGAATATGCCTTCACATATTTGCCCAGAGTGCCGATCACCTTGCTGCGGAGCATATGAAAGATCCGCAGATATTTGGGCGCGATCTGCCGGCGAAAAAATACGTTAATCCCCGACATATCGGCGGAAAAGAAAAACGATGTCACGATGGCGAAAATAAAGCGGATAAAAAAGCCCGGCAGAGAACCGGCGATACTGGTAATCCCGTCGAAGGCCCGGACGGAAAAGTCCCGCACCATGCTGGTCAGGGTAGAGATAAAATCGGAGGTGATCGTCTGCGCCGTAGAGCGCAGCGAGGGATCCAGCTCCTCCAGTATCAGTGCCAGATCGCCAAATAAATCCCGTAGCGCCGGCTCAATCACGCTCACATAATACCCCGGTATCTCGATCACCAAATTTTTCAGCGTCGTGAAAATCTTGGCGCCGGCCAAAAACAGCAGCAAACCAGCGCCGATATAAAAAATCAGCAAAAGCACTATCGCCGTCCATTTGCGCCGCAGCCCAGTGACCCGCGCCAGCCACTCCGCCAAAGGACCCAAGGCTATAGCCACCAAGCCGCCCACCACAAAAGGCGCCAGCAAAGGCACGGCGTATTTCAACGCGACATAGACAATGCCGGCTACCATCAGCCAAAATATCAGCCGCACTATAAAGCTTTTTTGTCGCTCAATATCCATCTGTTCTCCCGACCGCCCCGTCCAAGGCATCGTTACGATGCCTAACTCGCGCCCGAATCAATCTCACTAAATTGATTATATCACAACCCGTCCCCGGAATCACCCGCTTGGGGACAATTTCCACCATGTTCTAATCCAGCGCTAATCCGGCCCTAATCCCGCCGCGTCTATGTTTAATCAAATTTTAACGATTTTAATCTCCCTTTATTATTTCACAAGCCCTTAATCTGCCTGAAAGAGCGCCAGCGTATTAACGGCGCCCTTTTCCCGTAGCGCCGCCAGAAAATAAGCGGGCGGCGGCACCTGAAAGACCATGGCCGCGCCGGTGGCGGGATGAGAAAAACACAGCCGCCAAGCGTGCAGCGCCTGCCCCGGCCAATGCCCCGGCTCCTTGCGGCGACCATATTTGGGGTCGCCGGCCACCGGATAGCCGAGAAAGCGCAGATGCGCCCGGATCTGATGGGTGCGCCCCGTCCGCAGATCACAAAGCACCACGGTCTGCCCCGCCAGGCGATCCAGCACCCGGTAGGCGGTCGCCGCCTCTTTGCCGTCGGCCCGCGGCGCCATCCGCTGCCGATCCCTCGGATCCCTGCCCAGGGGCGCCTCCACAATACCCGCCGGTTCCTGGATGACGCCCCAGACCAAAGCGATATACTGCCGCTTCATGGATCGGCTCTCCAGCTGCGCCGCCAGCGCCCGGTGGGCCTGATCGTTTTTCGCCGCCACCAAAAGACCGGAAGTGTCCTTGTCCAGCCGATGCACGATCCCCGGCCGCAAAACCCCATTGATGCCGGAGAGATCCCCGCAGTGGGCCAGCAGCCCATGCACCAGGGTATTTTCCTCGCTGCCCGGCGCCGGATGCACCACCAGACCCTGGGGCTTGTTGATCACGATCAGGTCGCTGTCCTCATACACTATGTCCAGCGTCATCGGCTGAGGCGTCAGGATCAGCGCCGCCGGCGGCGGCAACCGGCAAATCACCTCATCCCCCGCCGCCAGCTTTTTGCCCGCTTTCACCTTTTGCCCATTGACCAGGATATTCCCGTCCCGCAATAGCGTCTGAATCCGGCCGCGGCTAAAAGACGGCAACAGCCCGGCCAGATAAACATCCGCCCTCTGCCCCGCCGCCGTAATGATCTCCCGGCGCTCGCCCTCGCCTTCCTCTCTCATTTCTGCCCTACCGTTTTTCCCGGCCCTTGGAGTTTATCACCTCATAGCCGATATAAAAAACCGCCAGCAGAATCCCGCCGCAGACCACCGACATATCCGCCGCGTTGAAGATATAGGGCCAAATGCCCCGAAAATCCAGAAAATCAATTACTTCCCCATAGCGCACCCGATCGGTCAGATTCCCCAAAGCGCCGCCGGCCACCAGCCCCAACAGGACATGCATGGAAAAGGGTAGCCCCTCCAGCCGGAAAATCAGCCAAACCATCACAACGATCGCCAGGCAGCTCAAGCCGGCGATAACCCATCGGAAATCCTGCAACAGGCCAAAGGAAATGCCTTTATTCATCACATAAGTCAAATGAAAGAAATCCCTGATCACAGGACGGGTTTCCCCCAAAGCCATCGCGGAAATCACAAGGTATTTGGTCAACTGATCCAGAGCAAACACGATAGCTGCCGTCACAAAAAAACTCGCCTTGTTTTTCACGCCGCCCCCTCTTTCTCTTTTCGGGCCAAAGCGCCGGCCTTAGCCTCGCTCATCCGCCCGAGCTTTTACCTTACTTTATCCGGCTTAGGACTCGTGAAACAATAAATTGACGTTTTTCACTTGCTATTTCGCCGCCAGGCCGCGTTGTCGTCAGTCGCCATACCGCCCCGGGTATGCCTCCTTCCTCCGCCTTGCCTGACGACGAAATAGCGGCGCGAAGTTCCCTCAATTTATTATTTCACAAGTCCTTAGTTGGTCAGCGCCTGAATCGGCGCCGGTATCCTGCCGCCCCGCCGGATAAAAACGCCCGGATCATAGGCCCGGGGCGACATGATCGGCGCCCGGCCCAGCAAACCGCCAAACTCCACCTGCTCGCCCGCCGTCTTGCCCGGCACGGGTATCACCCTCACCGCGGTGGTCTTTTTGTTGATCATGCCTATAGCCGCCTCATCGGCGATAATAGCGGCTATCACCTCAGCAGTGGTATCCCCCGGCACCGCCACCATATCCAGTCCCACCGAGCAGACGCTAGTCATGGCCTCCAGCTTTTCCAGGCAAAGCGCGCCTTCCTCCACCGCCCGGATCATGCCAGCGTCCTCGCTGACCGGAATAAAAGCGCCGGACAGACCGCCCACATGGGAAGAAGCCATAGCGCCGCCCTTTTTTACCGCGTCGTTGAGCAGCGCCAAAGCGGCGGTCGTCCCATGCCCACCTACCCGTTCCAGGCCCATGGCCTCCAGAATATCCGCCACACTGTCGCCCACGGCCGGCGTCGGCGCCAGGGAGAGATCCACAATCCCAAAAGGGGCGCCCAACCGCCGGCCGGCCTCCCGGCCCACCAACTCACCCATCCGGGTGATCTTAAAGGCCGTGCGCTTGACAATAGAAGCCAGATTGCCGAAATCCCACTCCGGGTGATCCCGGATCGCCGCCAGCACCACACCCGGCCCGGAAACACCGATATTGATCACCGTCTCCGGCTCGCCTATCCCGTGAAAAGCGCCGGCCATAAAGGGATTATCCTCCGGCGCGTTGCAAAACACCACCAGCTTGGCGCAGCCCAAAGCGTCCCGCTCCCTGGTCAGCTCCGCCGTCTCCTTGATGATCCGGCCCATCTGCGCCACCGCGTCCATATTGATCCCCGCCTTGGTCGTGCCGATATTTACTGAGGCGCAAACCCTGTCCGTCGCCGCCAAAGCCTCGGGGATCGCCCCGATCAGCCGGCGATCGCCGTCGCTGTACCCCTTGTGCACCAAAGCGGAAAAGCCGCCGATAAAATTGACGCCCACCGCCGCCGCCGCCCGCTCCATAGCCAGGGCCAACTCCGTAAAACTGCCCTCGCCGCAGGACTCCCCCACCAGGGCGACCGGCGTCACCGCGATCCGCTTATTGATGATGGGAATCCCGTATTCCTGAGATATCGCCTCCCCCACGTCCACCAGCCTGGCCGCCCGGCGGGCGATTTTGTCGTAAATCTTGCGGCAGCAGGTCTTTATTTCCTCATGGGCGCAATCCCGCAGGCTGATCCCCATGGTCACGGTACGAATATCCAGATTTTCCGAGCGCAACATACGGACGGTCTGCATAATTTCCGCCGCCGAATAATTCAACGTCATCCTAGCATCTCCCCAGACAGTGTAAAAATAGCCGCGGCTGATCTCATACGCGGTGCATAAACCGAAAAATATCCTCATGTTGAGCCTGAATGCTCATACCGATCTCCTCGCCCAAGGCTTTCAACGCCTCTTGCAGCTCCCGGATGCCCAGCCGGCTTTGGGAAATATCCCCAATCAGCATCATGGTGAAAAAATCCCCCAAAATGGTCTGGCTGATATCCAGGATATTGACCCGCTGATCCGCCAGAGCCTTCGCCACCGCCGCGATGATGCCCACCCGATCCTCGCCGATCACCGTAATAATGACCTTTTTTGTCTCCATCCGTCCCGCCCCTCTGTCTAGCAGCGCGTGTCAGCTACTAGCGAACTGTATCACAGATAATTTGGCAAATGCCTTGTCTAAATCTTCATCCGCTGGTTTTATTTTACCATACAAACCCGCCGTCTGTCACCGGAATTGTTTTACGATGATGTAATTTTATCAAAGCGGTTTATTAAAACAAAAAGACAGAGCGTTTTTATCGGCTCCGTCTGACAACTTTTCTCCGTCCCATTACTTTTCCGGGCCACCGCCAAAATTTGGTATTACATTATATCTCTCGACCTGTCAGTAATATCTCTTTGACAAATGGATTGTCGTTATTAAGTTCTGATGTTGGAAATACGTGAGGCTCAATGAACACATTGGCGTATTTATGCGCCATGCCAAGCAGGAGCGCTACGACATCAACGGAACGCTTATTCTCAAAGCTATGGGAAAAAAAGCATAAATCAACATCGCTGTATTCTGTGGCCGTGCCTTTGGCATAAGAGCCGAACAGGAATGCCCTGTCAATCGGCATGGCGTTTCTTACGTCAGCCACATAATGACTTACGGCCTTATTTACGGCTTCAATGTCAGCAACCATGAAAATGTCTCCTTTGCCCGCTTTAGATAGATTTCCGCTTCCTTTTCATTTATAGTTTCGCTCATTTTCTTCTTGTAATCCGTATAGCGCCCCCCTATATAAAAGGCGGTCAATTCATTGAATAACTCATATCGGTTATCTGAGACAGGCTCTGGCAATTTGTCCTCAAATTTTCTTATGATTTGACTTATCGCGTGTATATGCGGGACATTATCATCAACATAGAGAGTATACAGCCCCTTAACAAGCTTTTCAATGGCCTGCTGGCACATGAATACTACATAAAGCCAGCGTCCACTCAATAACATGGCGTCTGCCGTGTCAAGGTCGTATCGCGCGGCATCGAGCCAGTATTCGTATTTCTCCTGCGCGTTCATTGTTCTCACCTTTTTACAATAGAAATGAGCAAACAACATGTATATTAAAGTTTTGCTACCGCATTTATTATATACCAAACCCGCGCGATATTCAACGGCGGCGACTTGAACCAATCTTAGGGGCATTGACTTTATCC
Organism: Peptococcaceae bacterium; assembly: GCA_031265035.1. Taxonomy (GTDB): domain Bacteria; phylum Bacillota; class Peptococcia; order DRI-13; family UBA5745; genus JAISDE01. The sequence goes on from JAISDE010000159.1 coordinate 16,666, forward strand.
AGATTTCATATTATTATTGCTTTGGCGCTGGCGCCGCGTCCCCAGGACGGGCGACGGCGAGCCCGAGTGGCGGAACAGGCAGACGCACAGGACTTAAAATCCTGCGGGGATAATACCCCGTACCGGTTCGATCCCGGTCTCGGGCACCAAGCCACAATTTAATCTTTTCTCTCTTTTCTTTTTCACCCGCGCTGGCGCGGGTATCGTTGATAGCGGGGTAAACGTATGGGTGGCGGGCGCATATGAAGTGAGTTGCCAGCGATGTTGGCTCATTTAGGCTCGCGGGAGGGGCGGAGCGCCATGGAGGGCGCGGAGAGGCCGAACAGGCATGGACGCCTGTTGAGGCCGTCCCCGGCGTGAGACTAAATGAGCCTACATCGCTCAACTCGCGTAATCAGCGCCCGCCGCCCATACGTTTACCCTGCGTGCAGCCAACCCTGCGCCTGAGCAGCCATACCAACGCTTCCTCCCGGTTGTCCACCGTGATCTCCACTAGCTCAACGCCCTTTTCTCCCCGGAGCCGGTCGAGAAAAGGTGAGGTTCTGGCTTGGATGACCCCCAAAATCGGGATATCCCCGGCCAAGCGCTCCAGCACGGCCCGCTGAAAACCCGGCGAGCCGGACTCCATCACCCCCAGCTCATCCATCACGATGAGAGCGGGCGAGCCGGCGTCTCGGAGGATCGCCGCCCCCCGGTCGTCAAACACATCATGCAAGACCCGGGGCCGCCCCCCGGCCTGCTCCTGCCAGGCGATCAGGTATCTCTCCCCCACCGGCGGCGGATCAGCGAAGGGACTGATAAAAAGGCGCCGCGGGTTGCCCTTGGCGCCCCTCTCGCCTCCGTCGCCCCCCTCGCATCCCTCGTCCCCGTCGCATCCCTCGCCTCCCTCGCCTTCGTCCCCAGCTTTATCCCCCTCCAGCCAATACGTTAAAAAACCGGCGGCCGCGACGCCGGTTTCTTTGACATATTTTTTAATCAGGGTGGACTTGCCCACCTGCCTCTCGCCGGTCAAAAAAATCCGCGCCGGGCCGCTCCGCTCCCTGGCGCCGGCCGGAAACATCCCCGTCGCCGCCCCTTGCCCGCTCCCCGGTGTTTGTCCCCTTACCAGACCCACTCCCCCTTATTGGCGGACTTGATCCGCATCATGCCATCCTCCGCCGTCAAAAACAAGGTGCGCCCGTAATTTTTCCCTGTATCCTCCGCCAGGATCGGGATTTTCTGCCGAATCAGCTCCATCTTTACAGCCGCCACGTTGCGCTGCCCGATATTAGCTATCGTGGAATTGCTCATGCCGCTAAACATCTGCGCCCCGCCGGCGATCTTCGCCTTGAGCAAAGCTCGCCGCCCGCCCAGGCTCTCCATCTTGCGAATCAACAACTCCACCGCCGTATCAGCGAACTTGAAAGGTTGATTCACACTGGTGGGCGCCTGCTTGCTGGAGGGCAGCATGATATGGGAAAGCCCCGCCACCTTTGTGCTGGCGTCATACAAGCATATCCCAACACAGGATCCCAACGCGTAGGTTACCAAAACATCCGGTGCCCGCACAACATTCAAATCCGATATTCCCACTGTGATTGTTTGACTCATATCGACTCCAGCCCTAAATTCGCCATGATTTTCGCCAGGGAATCCATTTCGGGGATCATCAGGATGTGGCTGGATTTTCTATCGTCCGACTTATCTAACTCGTCCTCAATAAAAATAATTTTATCGCCGATATTGCCAAAATAAATCGCCGGCACGCTCAAAATCGCGCCCACCATATCCACGCAGAGATCCGGCGGGGAAATGTCAATGGTCAGGGAGGTCAGCGACGCGATAGCGTTGACATAGGAAGCGGCCATGATATTGCCCACCTCCTGGATGGCGGAGCTGCTGAACTCGTCCAAATCGCCCATATTGGGCATCTCCTCGCCGGTGAGGGTACTGATCACCATATGGGCAAAATCCTTGTGCAGCAAAAACATCATCATCCCGGTCACATCGCCGGACAGGGACAGCAACAGGCCCACCAGCAATTCCTCCGGCCCGCCCAGGCTCTCCGTCACCTCATTGTAATCCAAAATCCGCACCCGAGGCACAGAAATATCCACCGGGCGATCCAACATAGTCGACAGCGCCGAGGCGGCGTTGCCGGAACCGATATTGCCAATCTCCCGCAAAACATCCATATGCAGATCATTCAGATCCTCTAAATGCTTCAATTGCCGCTCCATGTCATTATCTCCTTAATCCATTTACTATTTCCTCGATCTCATCGCCGGTCTGCAAGACCCTGGCGCTGACCTGATAAGCCCTCTGGGCCGTGATCAAATTCGTCATCTGATCCTCCAGCTTGGTGCCGGACTGCTCCAAATAACCGCTTTTCACCTCGCAGACGCCCTTGGTATCCCTGGCCTGGGCGCCGGATTCCTCCGTCGCCTGATAACGGGTGCTGGAGAGCGGATTGAGGGCGTGGGGATTGGCGAACCGATAGACACCAATCCGCCCCGCCAGGTCGTCATAATTGATCAGGCCGGTGGCGGCGTCTGTCGTCAGCTCGATTTTGCGGCCCCGCAAATCCAGCACATAGGCGCCGTCCGTCGTCGTCAAATAATTCCGCCGGCTCCTGATCCCGATCGCGAAAGCGCCATTGCGGGTAAACTCCTGGCTGCCGGCGTTGTCCACCATAAAAAAGCCGTCGCCCAGCACGGCGAAATCCAGCTTGATACCCGTGGGGATCAAGCTGCCCTGCTCCGCGTGGAGCTGGGTGGCGGCCACCTTCACCCCCCGGCCCCGTAGCAACTCCGGCGCCGATTTGGTATTCATTTGGGTATACAGCAGATCGTCAAAATTGCTGGACTGGGTTTTATACCCAACGGTATTGACATTAGCCACATTATTGCCCACCGTGTCCAGCGCCTGCTGATAGGCCATCAAACCGGAAACGCCGGAATGAAACACCGCTTTCATATCCCCTGACTCCTCCTTTTACTCACCCGTCTCAACTTATCTTTCGCTCAACTATTTTCCGCTCAACTATTCTCCGCTCAACTATTCTCCGCTCAAACAGCGGCGATCTGGCCGGCCGAGCGCCGGTTCATGTTGTCGATGATCTGCAGCGCCGAGCTGCAAGACTGAAAGGCCCGCTGGGCCTCGATAAAGCTGGCCATCTCCCGGTTGTAGTCCACATTGGAGGACTCCCTGGTACCCTGGAGCAGCTGGAAGCCCACCGCCGTCTCCGGCTCCGTCCCGTCGGGCAATTGATACATGCCGTTGCTCAAATGGGTGAGCCGGGTATCCGCCGGCGGCGACACCACCCGCAGGGTGCCCAGCCGGCGGCCGGCGGAGCTGTTGACCGTGCCGTCCGGCAGCACGGTAAAGCCGGCGTCCCTGATCTGGAGCGGCCCGTCCATGCCCTGTACCCGGCCCACGCCCGGCAGGATCAGATAACCCTCCGTATCCATATCCAACTGGCCGTTGCGGGTGAGATAAAGCTGCCCCTCATTACCGGTCACCGCGAGATAACCGGGGCCGTCCAAGGCCAGGTCAAAGGGATGATCGGTCTGCCGGTAGACGCCGGAATTCCCCGTGGTGATCACGTCGTCCACCAGGGTGATTGGGCTGGCCGAGCCGATAGGCGTCCGGCTATACGCCTCTTTCCGAACCATCAGCTCATGCTGGAAGGTGGTAAACACCATGCGCTCCCCCCGGAAACCCGGCGTCTCCATATTTACCAGGTTATTGCCGATCAGGCCCAAATGCCGCTGTTGAGCCAGCATCCCCGAGGCGATGGTATAAAAACCGTTCAACATTATCCCTCATCCCTTCCGTACAAATAATTGGACAACCGCTGGTTGAGCTTGGTCAGGGCGCCGGCCCGAATAAATGAGATCCGCTGCTGGCTCACGCCCAGTACCTCCCCGATTTCCCGCAGATTCAAATTCTCGTAATAGCACAGGGCGATCACTTGCTTTTCCTTGGGGGAAAGCTGATCTATCGCCTCGGCCAGCGCCTGCTTCAGCTCGTCTTTCAGCAACTCCTGATCCACCGCCTGAGCCTCGGCGGCGCCCGGATCGCCGGCCTGAGGCCCGACGCCGATCAATTCCTCAAAAGACAGCATATCGGCGCTGCCAATCTCCACCAGGTAACGATCCAGCTCCTTTGCCGCCATGCCCAGATGATCCGCCAGCTCCTGCGCCGTCGCCTCCCGCATCAACTGGTTCTCCAGCTCCGCCCGGCCCTTTTGGATCTCCCGCCGAGCCAGGCGCACCCGATAAGGCAGCCAGCTTTGCTTGCGCATATAACTGAGCATAGCGCCCCGCAGCCGCTTGAAAATATAAGTGCCAAAGCTGGCCCCCCGATCCGGGTCGTATTTCTCGATGCAATCCATCAGGGTCAGGATACCCTGATTAAACCATTCCTCCGGCTGAATATTGGCTGGCAAGATCGACCGCATACTATACAAAGTGCTTTTTACCGCCGCGGCGTAATGCATCACCAGTTGGTTGCGGACGGTCAGGTCGCCGTTTTTTTTGTAGGCCCGCATCAAACCTTCCGGATCGGCCAATTTTTCCTTATCTGGTAATCGCATTTCCGTCACAGGCACGCGCTCCTTCTCAGCGCCAAAATTCGGGCATACCGCTCTCAACGACTTTCGTCAAACACTGTCATCAAACACTGTCGTCAAACATTGTCATCAAATAGCGATATTGCCCAAGGATTGGATTTGTACGCCGCTGTCGATATCATTGAAAGACAGCACCACCACCTCGGGATAAAACTGATCCAACAGCTTTTTGAAATAGATCCGCACCACCGGGGAGGTCAGCACGATGGGCACCTGCACCACCGCCTTCATCTGATTCAGCTTTTCCGTGGTGGCGCTGATGATCCGCTGAATCGTGTCCGGCTCCAGGGCCAGATAGGCGCCGCCCTCCATCTTTTTGACGCTGCCGATGATGATGTTTTCCAGCTCCCCGTCCAGGCTCATCACCTTCATCTGCCCGGCCTCGGAAAAACGGTGGGTAATGGTGCGTTTCAGCGCCTGGCGCACGTACTCGGTCAGCATATCATTGTCCTTCACCACCGAGCCATAATCCGCCAAAGTCTCCAGGATCGTCTCCAGATCGCTGATCGGCACGCCTTCCCGCAGGAGATTGCGCAGGATCTTTTGCAATTCCGTCAGGGTCACCACGCCGGGGATCGTGTCCTCCACAATCGTCTCGTTTTTCTTGCGCAGGTTCTCCACCATTTTTTTGACCTCCTGCCGGGTCAGCAGCTCATAGGCGTGGGTGCGGATGATCTCCGACAAATGGGTGATAATCACGGAGGTGGGATCGATCAGCGTATAGCCCGCCAACTCCGCCTTGAGCTTTTTATCCTCACTGATCCAGATAGCCGCCATGCCGAAAGCTGGCTCCACGGTGGCGATCCCGTCGATTTCCTCGCTCTCCGGCATTTCCGCCGGCTCCAGGGCCAGATAGTGGTCGATCAGCACCTCGCCCAGGGCCACCGTCTCGCCCTTCAGCTTGATCTCATATTGATTGGGGTTGATCCGGCTGCTGTCCTTCAGCCGCACGGAGGGTATGACCATGCCCATCTCATCGGCGAATTGCTTGCGAAACATGACCACCCGATCCATAAAATTGCCGCCGCTATGCTCGTCCACCAGGGGCAAAAGGCTGTAGCCAAACTCCATGCCAATGGGATCCACCGCCAGTAGCCCGTAAACATTATCCAGATTCTTGTAATAAGATACCTCGCTGGTCACTTCCTCCGTCACCGCCGGCCCGGCCGGCGCGGCGGTGGCCGCCACCAATCGCTGCCGCCGGAGCAGCGCCACGCCCAGACCTATCAGGATAAAGGACACCATGCTCACCTGGAGCATCGGAAAGCCGATCATGGTCAAAAACATCATGGTGATACCGGCGATCACCAGGATCAGCGGTTGGGAGGTAAACTGCCGGATCACATCCAAATTCAGGTTTTCCTCCGAGGCCGACCGGGTAACGATCATACCGGTGGCCACAGAGATCAGCAAGGCGGGAATCTGGGACATCAGCCCGTCGCCCACCGTAGAGATCGAGTAAGTGTTGGCCACGGTCTCGAAGGTGCCCTCATTATTGACCATGCCCACCACAAAGCCGCCCAGCAGGTTGATGAAGGTGATCACAATGGAGATAATAGCGTCGCCCTTGACGAATTTGGAGGCGCCGTCCATGGAGCCGAAAAAGTCCGCCGACCGCTGGATATTGCTCCGCCGCCGCCGGGCCTCCTCCTCGTCGATCAGGCCGGAACCCAAATCCGTGTCTATGGCCATCTGCTTGCCGGGCATAGCGTCCAGATTGAATCTGGCCGCCACCTCCGCCACCCGCTCGGCGCCTTTGGTGATGACGATAAACTGCACCAGCACGATGATCAGGAAGATCACCAGCCCCACTATCACATTGCCCTGGATCACGAACTGGCCGAAGGTCTTGATGACCTCGCCGGCGTAACCGGCGTGGGTGAGGATGGAGCGGGTGGAGGACACATTCAGGCCCAGCCGAAAAAGGGTGGTGACCAAAAGCAGGGAGGGGAAAATAGAGAATTCCAGGGCTTCTTTGATGTACATAGTGGTCAGCAAAATCACCAGCGACAGAGCCAGGTTCATGATGAACATGAAATCCAGCACATGGGTGTCGAGGGGGATGATCAATAACGCGATGATGATGATGATGAATACAGCCACCATGTTGTCAAATAAGGCTCGCATCCGTTTCCGATCCTTTCGGTAAGGTTAATACCTATCCTCGCGGTAAGGTTAAGCTAATGCCTCCGCCGGCGGCCGCAACCCAGGCCGCGGCGGCTTGCCGTCCCGTTCCCGCAGATTATACACAAAAGCCAGTACCTCCGCTATCGCCTGATAATAGGTCTCCGGGATCTCCTGATCCAACTCCACCCGCTCAAACAGGCTTTTCGCCAAAGGCCGGTTCTCTGTCACATAAACCTCGTTCTCCTCCGCCAGCCGGATAATGCGCAGGGCCAGGTAATCCGCGCCCTTGGCCACCACCACCGGCGCCCGGTGCTTTTCCGGGTCATAACGGATCGCCACCGCGTAATGGGTCGGGTTGCGGATGATCACATCCGCGGCGGGCACGTTCTGCATCATCCGGCGGCGGGCGATCTGATCCCGCTTGGCCTTCTGGCGGCCCTTGATCTGGGGATCGCCCTCCAGCTGCTTGTACTCGTCCTTGATCTCCTGCTTGCTCATCCGCAGCTTGCGCTCATAATCCCACCATTGATAAAAATAATCCGCCACGGATAAAATCACAAACACGATACAGGCCTGCCAGACGATGCTGAGAATCAGACTGCCGGTAAACGCGGCGCCCTGGCTCACCGTCATATCCATCAGCCGGGGCAGCCGCAGCAACTCGTCCTTGAGAACGTTATAAATGATATAGCCCAACACCGCGATCTTGAGGGCGGCTTTCGACAACTCCACCACGCTGCGCAGGGAAACGAATTTCTTCATCCCCTCCAAAATATTCAGCCGGCTCCACTTAAACTGCAGCGCCTCCGTGGAAAACAGCATCCGGGTCTGAGCCATGGTAAAAGCGACATTGATCACTATGGCGATACCCAGCAAGGGCAGGGCGGTCAGGGCGAAAACCATGCAGCCCTGGATAAAAAAGCGGGTCAAATCCGGCATGGCGATGGTTTCCTGGGTCGCGGCCAAAAGGATGTAATCCGTTACCATACGCCGCAACCGGGTGAGGATGCCCGGCGCCATGAGTTGGAGGGCGAAAAAGGAGATCAGAAGGGAAAAGACGGTGACAACCTCCCGGCTCATCAGGACATTGCCCTTTTTCCGTTCCTCGTTTCTGCGTTTAGGTGTGGCTTTCTCGGTCTTCTCACCGGCCAACGGACTGTCCCCCCTTTGCCCCGCTTCCCCGCCGCCTCAGTACCCATCGTCCCGGCGTTCGGCGCCTGAGACCCCGCCGCCTCAGTACCCGTCATCCCGGCGGTCAACCCATCGCGAACAACACTTCCTCCAGCTGCCGGAAAATAACGTCCATATAATTGTCAATAAACACGGACATCGGCGCGGAGAACAAATACAGCAGCCCCAGCCCCAGCAGCACCTTGACCTGAAAATGGATAGCGAACACATGGATTTGGGGCACCAGCTTCATCAGTACGCCCATGGTAAACTCCAGCGTCATGGTGGCCGCCACGAAAGGCATCGCCAGGCGGGTCGCCAGGGAAAAAGCGTTTAAGAAAGAGTCCAGGACAAAGGCGCTCAACCTGACGCCCGCCAATGCCTCCCCCAGGCCCACGATCCGGAAAGAGTCCGCCGCCATGCGGATCAAAGCCAAATGGCTGTTGGTCGTAAAGAGATAAAAAATAAAGATCAGCTGGAATATATTGCCACTCAGCGACATCTGGATATTGCTGTCCCGATCGAATACCTTCGCCATGGACAGGCCCGCCCCGATATCGATCAGATCGCCGGCCAGAAAAAGCATGTAGTAAAAAATCTGAAAAACCAGGCCCCACACCAGGCCCACCAAAAATTCCCGGGCTATGGCGAATAAAAGGGGCAAAGTCCCGTCGATGGCGACCGCCTGAGACGCCAGCCCGGGCGCCAGGAGCAGGGAGGCCCCCAGGGCGATCCCCAGCAGCAGTTG
>JAISDE010000208.1 GCA_031265035.1 Peptococcaceae bacterium
AAAGAAAAAGGCTGACAGCGCTGCTTCTGACGGCGCTGCTGTCGCTGCCGGCGTCGCTCCCGCTGCGCGCCGCGGCGGACGGAGCGTACACCGTCACTACCAACACCTATTATCTCAACCCGGATACCGGCGTCACGGACGACGGCGGCAGCGGCAACGCCGCCATCGGCGAGGGCATGTGCCGCAGCGTGATCTACAAAACCGCCCTGGCGGAACTTGACGGCGGCAAAACCTATCTCACCGTCCGTCTGTTGCTCCTGAGCAACATGAAGGACATCCGCCTTTCTGTCCAGGAGAGGCCGGGCGGCGGCTACAAGCGGGTCACGCCCCGGATCATGGCGGAGGACGCCGGGACGGACTCGGCGGATTACCGCTTTGAGGTACCCTCCCTTACCGGCTATCTTTCTTGGGAAATGTACGTGATCCCCATGGGACGGGACGTAAAATTTTATATGAATGTCAGCGACGCCCTGGCTGAGGGCGGCGGCGACTTCATCGTCAGCGTCAAGCCCAAAACGGCGGAACCGCCTGCCCCGCGGGTTGATGAGGCGCCGGCGGCGACTGGTACTCCCCCGCCGGCAGCGGCGGCCCCGACCGCCGAAACACCGGCAGGCACGCTGAGCGATGCCGGAGCGACCACCACGCCGGCGCCCGTAACCCCAACCCCGGGCGATATGGCAACGCCGCCAACCACGGCGCCGCCCGAGGCGACGACCCCGGCGGCCGAAGCGGCGGCCCCGGGCGAGACAGCCCCGGCGACAGCCACCGCTCCGGCCTCGGGCGCGGCCGCCACCCCGGCGACAGCGGCCCCAGTGCCGGACGATACGGCGACGTCGCCAACGGCGGCGCCGATCATGGAGGCTTCTGCCAACCCAGCGACCGCGGCCCCAGCGCCGGACGAGATGCCGGTGCCGGCAACGCCGCCGGCGGCGGTCGCGCCGCTGGCGACCGCCTCGCCCGCCGACGCTGAGCCCGCCGCCGGCCCGGCGCCAACAACTCCAGTCACCCCGGCGCCGGCGGCGCCCCCGACCGGTCAACCCGGCAACCTCGTCTATATCGCGTTGGCCGCCCTAGTCGCTCTGGGCATTACCGCCGCCCTGGTCGTCGCGAAAGCCAGGCGAAAAAACAAACCCAGCTGATATACCACTGTCCTCAAATCGCCGTCCAGCCGCCGTCAATGGTCAGCAACTGACCGGTCGTATAGCTGGAGGCGTCGGAGGCGAAATAAACCAGGGCGCCGTCCAACTCTCCCGTCCTGCCCGCGCGCCCCATGGGGCAATAGGTTTTGACGACAGTCTCGAAAGCGGGATTGCTCAGTGTCGCGTCGGTCATCTCGGAAGGAAAATAGGCCGGCCCGATAGCGTTGACGGTAATATTATGCTTGGCCCACTCGTTCGCCAGGGCCTTTGTCAGCATCATCACGCCGCCCTTTGAGGCGCAATAAGCGTTCAGCGGCATACCCGGCATGGCGACGCTGCTGTGTATCGAGCCGATATTGATGACCTTGCCGTATTTTTGTCCCACCATTACCTGACCGACTTCCCGCGCGAAGAAATAAACGCTGTTCAAGTTGGTATTGATAACGGCGTTCCAATCGTCGTCACTTTGCGTCTCGGCGGGATTGGCCGTGGCGGTGCCGGCGTTATTGACCAAAATATCGATCCGGCCGTAATGCTCCTTGGTTTTGGCCACCGCCGCCTTGATATCGCTGTTCACCAGCACGTCGCACTTGATAGCCAGACAGCGAACCCCCAGCCCCTCAATGCCCTTTTTGACTTCCTCCAGCTTCTCCACGCGCCTGGCCACAATGGCCAGATCCGCGCCCTGCTTCGCCAGAGCCCGGGCGAATTGTACGCCCAACCCTGAGGAAGCGCCGGTCACCAAAGCGATTTTACCCTTGAAAGCAACTAAGTTTCCCAAACAGAACAACTCCTTTCGCGCTCATAAAAATTATCTTGTCTTTCAGCCTTGAATATCCCATCACTAACTATACCCCTTTTAAATTTTTTAGCAACCGGTTTTCGCGAAAATTTACAGAGCGATCGCAAAAATCACAAAAACTTGATCCCGCGATAGTAAATGAAATATAATGAGCGGGTGGCGAGCATGATCGCCGCGGCAAAAAAAGAGATAGGAGGCATATCGCGTGAAAAAAGAGCAACTGCAAACCCCGGCGATTTTGGTGGATCTGGACAAGCTGGAAAATAATTTGCGGACATATCACGGCGCTGCGGCGGCCCACAAAAAGCGGATCTGGCCCATGATCAAGACCCATAAATGCGCGGAGATCGCCAGGCTGCAAGCCGAGCTAGGCGCGACCGGCTTTTTGGCCGGCACGCTGGACGAATGCGAGGCGTTGCGAGACGCCGGTTGCAAAACCATCATGTACGCTTATCCCACCGCCGGCCCGGCCAACATCGCCAGGGTAATCGCCCTGAGCCAAACCTGCGATTTTTACATCCGGCTCGACGGCCTGGACGGCGGCAAAATGCTGAACGAGGCGGCCGGGCAAGCGGGGACAAAAATCCAATACGCGATCATCGTTGACAGCGGCCTGGGCCGCTTTGGCGTGGAACTGAGCCAGCTGCCGACCTTCGCCGCCGCCCTGCGAGAGTTGCCCAACCTGACGTTTAAGGGCATCTCCACCCACCCCGGCCACGCCTACGGCGGCGGCGCCGCCGGCGTAGCCGCCGCGGCGGCCGACGAAAAAAACATCATGGGCGCCGCCGCCGATTTGCTGCGGCAGGCCGGCTGCCCGCCGGAATTGGTGACCAGCGGCAGCACCCCCACTTTCGCCGCCGCCGTCGACGACGCCAATATTAATATTTACCATCCGGGCAACTATGTTTTTATGGACGCCACGCAAATATCCCTGGACCGCGCCAAAGAAAGCGACTGCTCTTTGACCGTCCTGGCCACGGTGATCTCCCACCCCAAGGAAGACATCTACATCATCGACGCCGGCGCCAAATGCCTGGGGCTGGATCAGGGCGCTCACGGCAACAGCGCCGCCAAAGGCTACGGCAAAGTCAAGGGCCATCCCGAGCTGCTGATCTACAGCCTCTCCGAGGAAGTAGGCAAGCTCCGCGTCGAGGGTAGAACTGAGGGTAATACTGAGGGTCGAACTGATATCAAGGTCGGCGACCGGCTGGAGATCATCCCCAATCACTCTTGTTCCTCCGCCAATCTGACCAGTCATTATATCGGCTGCCGGGGCGATCGGGTGGAGAAAGTCCTCACCGTGGATATCCGCGGCAACTCGACAACCAAAGGCGCCAGCTAAGCGGGCGCTGGCCAAGCCCGACTACGATCCCATACTATAGCGGCGCCACATAACGCCCCCCTAAATAATTTTTCCAATAAGCCAAAGCCGCGGCGTCCTCACCCGGCGTATTGGGCGCTTGCCCAGCGTCAACCTGTCCCGCGCAACCGAACAGGCACATCAACAGACCAAAAAATAAAATCATCTTAAACATAAACGCGTACCTCCCCGTATAGAGAAAACAAAAACGAACCGCAGGAAACAACGGTTCGCATTATTGTTGGCGTGGTGACCCGTAGGGGAATCGAACCCCTGTTTTCGCCGTGAGAGGGCGATGTCTTAACCGCTTGACCAACGGGCCGCTCAAACAAGACATATTATATATGGCCTTTTTACGTTTGTCAATTCCCCCGCGAAAGTTTGTGTGCGCGAAAGTTTGCCCGAAAGTTTGCCCCGCAAAAGTTGTTTTGGTTTTGAGATTTCCACCCAATTATGTCCAATTATGATCCAAAATACAGCTCCCAATTCTTCTCCAGGCGTTTGGCGATATGATAGCCGAGCAAAGGGGGAACGGCGTTGCCGATAATCTTGTAGGCGTCGGAGGCCGATACGCCCCGCTCGCGGTCGCGGGCGGGCAAAATAAACTCATACTCGTCCGGAAAAGTCTGTATCCGCGCGCATTCCCGAACCGTGAGGCGCCTCTCCCCCAACCCGGCCCGCAACTCGTCAAGGTGCTTACCGCCCCGCTCCTGGGCCAGGCGGCGATACTCGATATTGCCGTGATGCTCGGAACGTATTGTCGGCCCTGGGGCGTTTAATGACACCTCGGTTTGGCCCTGGCAATGTTTGCCCATATATTTCGCCTTGGAGTATCTCTGCTGGGACTTATCCCCCGACTTATCAGGCTCCTCCAGGCCGATAAATGCTTGCGCCAAATTTGTCGGCGGCGCCAGCGCCGCCCCCGCCTCCGTGTAGGAGTGGGTTGGTAATGGGTAAGGGTCATAAAGGGGGTCAACGCGCTCTTTTGACAATTCCGCCAGCGCCCTCTCGGTCAGCGCCGCTTTTTGAAAGCCGATGAAAATAACCCGCTCCCTCGTCTGGGGAACCCCGTAATCCGCGGCCCGCAACACCCTGGCGTCAACGACCAGATAGCCGTTACCGCCGGTCAAGCGGAAATCAGCCGCGATAATGGCCTTAACATCGGCCAGGCTGACAAGGCCCTTCACATTCTCGGCGACAAACACTCTCGGCCGGGTGATGGATATTACCTCCCGCATCCACATATACAGCTGCCCCCGGTTCTCGGCGCTGGGAGCGGTCTGCTCAAGCGCGCCGCCGCTGTGGCTCTTGTCGGAGTTGAGCCCCAATCTCTTGCCGGCCACCGAGAAATCCTGACAGGGAAAGCCGCCGATAACCACATCGACATCTCGGGGAAAGATGTTTTGCCCCTCCCGCTGTGCCCTCACAAGATTCACTATGCTGTCAAGGCGGTAAGTGGACGGATCTATGCCCCGCCGGCCGAAATAAGTCGTCCAGGCCCTTTTGGCGTCGGGTCGGATATCATTGGCGAAAACCGTCTGAAATCGGGTCCTGGGCAAACGCGACCAGCCGGCGGTTTGGCCGGCGGCGCAGAGCCAGTCCGGATTAACCGCCTCGTTCACGGCGGCCGCGATCACGTCAAAGCCGCCCTCAAAGCCCAGGTCAAGCCCGCCGCAACCGGAAAACAATGACAAAACCGTTTTTTTGACCGGATACCCCTCCTTAGAAGCCGCGATCTTTCGCCTGAGAATATTATGCCCTTATTTCCTCGGATGCCTTTCTGTATCTTGACGACCCAATGACCGCCCTTGGCGGGGCCAACGCGTCTCACTCGCCCAGGGTCTGCCGAATCAGGCGCTGGAGCATGGTCGCCGCCTGCGCCCGGGTGACCGTGCCCTTGGGCATGAGCGCGCCGCCGCCCGCGTCGCCGATCAGGTTGCGCCCCACCGCCCAGGCGAGGCTTTCCCTGGCCCAGGCGGCGGTTTTATCGCCGTCGGGAAACAGGGATAAATCCCCCGGGGCGGCGACGGTATCCGCCTTTTTGTAACGGGCGTAATTGCGGAGGAAAGCGGCGATTTGCTCCCTGGTAATATCCGCGTCCGGCTGAAAACGGTTGTTGCCCACGCCGCTGATAACGTCGTTATTAAAAGCCCAGGAAGCCGCCGCCGAGAGGGGCGTGCCTTTGGTGATATCCGCGAAGTCCGCGAATGTCCCTACCGCCGGCGAGCCGTCCAGGCGATAAAGGGCGACGGCGAAAGCGCCCCGAGTGGTGGAGTCGCTCACACCGAAGACGCCTTGGCTTTTGGGGTCAAACAGCCCCTTTTCCATGACGAGATTTACCGCCCCATAATACCAGGCCGTCTCCGCCACATCCGCCCAGTCCGCCGCGGCCGCCGCCGGATCCAGCTCCTGGCCGGATGGCTTGAGGGTCAGCGTCACCACGCCCGCGTCGGCGTAACCGTCCTTGACCGCCCGAGCCGTCATCGTCACCTGGCCGCCGGGAAAGAAGTGTTTCGGTATGACCACCGGGCTGTCGCCGTAGGGGGCGGTGGGCGTAAAGCTGGGCGAGATAAAATTGTGGTTGTACAAGATCGTCGCGCCCGGCGTGGCGCAGGAAAGGCGCAGGTAGTAGTTGTCCCCCGCCTCGGTCAGTGTCGCCGTTGGGGCCGCCACCCGCCCCAGGGGCGCTGTCGCCGGCGGGTTAGCCATATTCAGCCGGACATTAGCTACCCAATAACGGGTATCGGAAGCGGTGGGCGTTTTACTGTACAAGTCGTCTTTGGTCATGGGCAGCATGAGGCGGATCGTCCGCTCATTGTCCAGGCGGCCGCTATCCCGCCAGTAATTTTCCATATTGTAATCCACGCCATATTTTTCCTCCGTAACCATATAGCGCTGGGAAAAGGCCCGCACGGACAGCAGAAAGATCTCCGGCTGGCCCTCGCTGAAGATCCGGTCAATAACCTCGGCCCGGCTCAGGCGGCCGGCGGGATCGTAATAATCCTGTTTGCTATAATCCCAATATTGGTAAAGCAGCGGAAAATTGTAACGGGGCACGCCATAAAGCTCCCCCTCGGTGTAGGTATCCATATCGTCGTAGCCGTTTTGGTCGATCTCCCAAAACTGGATGGTGGAGCTGCCCTCAAGGGTCAGGGGCAGGGCGCGCAGGCCGGCCAGGGTGGACTTGCTTTTGGCGTAATCAATGAAGGCCGGCACGGTAAAGCCTTGCGCCTCCTGGTGCAAGGTGGTGGTGAAGCGATCCAGCAGGGAATAGTTGTGCGACGCGTCGTCGATTTTGCCCGCCGCCATGTCCGCCTCCATGGTGGCGACAGGGATTTGGGAGACGAGAATTTCCTCGCCCCGGGCGTTGGTGATGTAAAACAGCGCCACGCCGACGGTCTGCCCCACGGGGTTGGTCTTCGCCCCGACGGGCGCGGCGGCGGCGCATAACGCGATAAGGAGAGTCAGGGCGGCAGCCAGGTATTTTTTCAGCATGATTTTTCCTCCTGTCTCTTGTAAATTATATCTTGTAAATTATATCTTGT
>JAISDE010000231.1 GCA_031265035.1 Peptococcaceae bacterium
ATCAGCCTGAGCCATTTGACCACCGAGGCGGAGATCGACGGCTTTCTGGCGGCTTTCCACCGTTGTCGCGCCGCTTTGGTACCCGCCAGGCCCCGATAGTGCCCTGTATCAACTCGCTCGCCAGTATAGCTGACACAGGGCAGTGGCCTGATAAAAAACAGTATTTTCTGAATACAACAAAGGAAATAGTATAATGCTGAAAAAGATGGTAAAATTTGCAGAGAAAAACGGCAGTTTAATAAGAATAATTATGAAGAAAGAAGGTATAATTATTCGGAAAATTGTCAACTAACAGAAATCGCTGGGAAAATGATATGATAAATTTCACTTTTCTTGCAGGAGTTTTGCAACTGACGGAGAAATATAAACCTTGGTGATTGGCATGGCTGGCGGGGGAAAAGGAGTGCCGGCCCTCGCCGAGGGAAAATTTACCGGGGCGCTTTGGCGATACGGGAAGGTGTATAGCGTTTGGGGAGCGGATCATTATTTTGTATAAGGCGATTCGCGATCGAATATCGGACAGCGGGGGGATATTGACATAAGTTAAAACAAGGGTGATTTACTTTTTAAAACAAGGGAGGAGGTGTTTGTTTTGCGGGAAACGCGGGAGGCCGGGGAGGTCAGGGAAACCGGCGGGACCGGGGCGACGGGGGAAAAAGAGGACAAACGTCAGGATGTGATTTTGAGCGTCAAGGATTTGAGTACTTCGTTTTTTCTGCGGGAAGGCGAGGTAAAGGCGGTGGATGGTGTTTCTTTCTCCATCCGGAAGGGCGAGTGCCTGGCTTTGGTGGGGGAAAGCGGCAGCGGCAAAACCGTGACCGCTCTTTCCATGCTGAGGCTGGTAGTCTGGCCGCCGGGTAAAATCAAGTCCGGCCAGGTCGCCCTGGATGGCGCCAGCATATTTGATCTGCCGATGAAAAAAATGAAGTCTGTCCGGGGCAAAGGTATGGCTATGATCTTGCAGGAGCCGATGTCCTCGCTCAATCCTTCCCAGACTATAGGCCGTCAGATTCAGGAGGCTGTGGAGATCAATCAGGGCATTACCGGGGAGGCGGCGAAGCGAAAGGCTATCGAGATGCTGGGCGTGGTGCGTATTCCCTCGCCGGAAAAAAGGTATTATAATTATCCTCATGAGTTGTCGGGCGGCATGAAGCAGCGGATCATGATAGCGATCGCGCTTTCCTGCCGTCCGCAGCTGCTCATCGCCGATGAGCCTACCTGTTCTTTGGACGTGACCATTCAGGCGCAGATTTTGCGGTTGATGCAGCAACTGCGGAAGGACATTGATACCACGATCCTGTTTATCACGTCGGATCTGGGCATTGTGGCGGAGATGGCGGATCGGGTGGCTATCATGTACGCCGGTCAGCTGATTGAGATTTGCGATGTGTTTACCCTGTTTGAGCGGCCGTCCCACCCTTATTCCAAAGGCATTATGGGGTCGATTATGGCTATGAAAGATGGCGGGCGGCTGAATATTATCGCCGGGGACCCGCCGGATTTGATGGCGCTGCCGGCCGGGTGCAAATTCCATCCCCGCTGTGAGCATTGCCAGGAGATTTGCCGGAAAGAGGAACCGGGGTACAGCGATCTGCTGGGCGACGGCAGCCATTGGGTGCGCTGCCATTTCCCGCTGAATAAGGCCGGCGCTCTGTAAAGCTTCAGGTGTTACAGGGTACGGGCGCTTTGTAAAGTTTCAGGCGTGGCGGAGCGCCAGGGAAAAAAACGCCGCCGGCGGCGCCGGGCGTCAGGAGGAATGGTTTTATGGGCATGGGGAAATACATATTGCAGCGGCTGGCCTTCACTATTTTGGTGGTAATCGGGATTTCGATTTTGGTTTTTGTGCTCACCCATGTCGTCGGCAATCCGGTGGATATTATGCTGCCTTTGCAGGCGACGATGGAGCAGCGGGAGCTGCTGACCCAGCAATTGGGGCTGGACAAGCCGATGCTTGAGCAGTTGCGGATTTTTCTGGGGGAGGCTGTCCGGTTGGATTTCGGCCTGTCCTGGTGGCAGCGGCGGCCGTGCATGGAGGTTATTTTTGACGATTTGCCACTGACCGCTTTTCTGATTTTTTTGGCCTCGGCGCTGTCGGTGGTGGTGGCCATTCCGTTGGGGATTTTGGCGGCTTACCGGCGGGGTTCTATCATTGATCGGCTGCTGACGGTATTTTCTCTGAGCGGGATCTGTCTGCCGCCTTTTTGGATCGGGCTGATGCTGATGCTGGTGTTTTCCGTCAAGTTGGGCTGGCTGCCCACTTCCGGCACAGGCACCTGGAAGCATCTGGTTTTGCCGGCGGTGGCCATCGCTTTTCGGCCTATGGGGCATTTGGCCCAGATTGTCCGCTTTGAGATGATCCAGCAGCTAAACGCCCTGTATGTCATCACGGCCAGGGCCAAGGGGGTGGACGAGATCGTGCTGCTTTTCCGGCACGCGCTGAAAAACATCATGACATCCTCCATCACCATGATCGGCAACGACTACGCGAAGCAATTAGGCGGCTTGAGCGCTTCCGTGGAGGTGGTGTTCGGTTTCCCCGGCTTTGGGCGCCTGATTTCCGACACGATTGAGAATATGGATTTTCCCCTCCTGCAGGCGGAGGTCTTTTTTGTCGCCATCATAGTTTGCCTGATCAATCTGTTGGTGGATATTCTATACGCCGCGTTTGATCCCCGCATTCGGTATTAAGGAGGGCAGCATTTATGGCAAATCAGGCGACATCAAAGAAAAAAGTTACTCTGGCGGATCGTTTCCGCTACAATAAAGCGGCCCTGTTTTCCTTAATTGTCCTGATCGTCATTTTTCTGATGATGCTTTTCGCGGAGCAGGTCACCGCTTACAGGCCGACCCAGGGCGATTTGTACGCCCGTTTGGCGCCGCCCAGCTTCGCGGCCACGGAAAAAGGCCCGGCTCACATCATGGGTACGGATCAATTGGGGCAGGATGTGTATTCCCGTCTGCTCTACGGCGGCAGGGTGTCACTCACCGTGGGCTTTGTCGTAGCCTTTGTCGGCGCGCTCATCGGCATCACGCTAGGTATGTTCGCCGGCTATTTCGGCGGCTGGATCGATATGGTGATCATGCGCATGGTGGATGTCTGGTCGTCCTCCCCTACGCTGTTGGTGGCCCTGACCTTTGTCATGGTATTGGGTCCGGGGAAATGGAACCTGATCATCGCCTTGCTGGTCAATAGCTGGACGTTGTTTTGCCGCATGGCCCGCAGTCAGGTGCTGGTCATCCGCAGCTCGGCTATGGTGGAATCCGGGCACGCCATCGGCGCCAGCACCAACCGGATTATGTTTCGGCACATCATGCCCAATATTATCTCACCGCTGGTGACTACCTTCGTGCTGGAGCTGGCCCATTTCATCAACGCGGAATCCAATTTGAGCTTTTTGGGCTTTGGTGTGCAGCCTCCCGATACCTCATGGGGCCTGATGATCGGGGAAGGTCGCAAATATCTGACCCAGGCGCCATGGATTGTCTTATTTCCCGGCCTGTCGATCGGGGTCACCGTGCTTTGCCTGAATTTGGTGGGCAATTGGATTCGGGACGAGTTTGATCCTCTGGCCGTGAAACAGTAGAGGGGGGCGGTAAAATGACAGCGACGGAAACAACGGCGAAAACTTTATTGTCGGTGCGCCAGTTGAAGAAATATTTTCCCATCGGCGGCGGAATGCTTAAAAAGGCGAAGTCCAATGTTCATGCCGTGGATGATGTTACCCTAGACGTTTACGCCGGCCAGACCCTGGGGCTGGTGGGCGAGTCCGGCTGCGGCAAGACGACCATGGGGCGGCTGGCTTTAAAGCTCCTGCCAAAGACCTCCGGCGAGGTTTTCTTCCAGGGTAAGGATATTTATCAATACAGCGGTGAGCAGGAAAAGGAATTTCGCACCAAGGCCCAGCTGATCTTTCAGGATTCCTTTAGCTCTTTCGACAACCGGGACAAGATCGGCTCTATTATCGGGGAGCCGTTGGTGGTACACAATGTTTGCCGGGGCAGCGAGCTGGACGACCGGGTGGGCGAGTTGTTGCGCACCGTGGGGCTGAAACCGGAATTGGCGGCGGAGTTTCCCCATACCCTGGCCGCCGGCCAGAAGCAGTGCGTGGGCATCGCCCGGGCCATTGCCCTCAAGCCGGATTTTATCGTCTGCGACGAGCCTATATCCGCTCTGGACGTGTCTGTGCGAGCCATGGTGCTGAACTTGCTGAAAGATTTGCAGAGCAGTCAGCAGCTGACCTATATGTTTATCTCCCATGATATTCGGGTGGTGCGCTGGCTGTCCTCCCACATCGCGGTGATGTACGTGGGCAAGCTGGTAGAGTACGGGGAGACGGAGGAAATTTTCGCCCACCGGCTGCATCCTTATACGGAGGCGCTGCTTTGCGCCGTGCCCATTGAGAATCCCCGGGATCGGCATATCAAGCGGGAAATCCTTTTGGGCGAGGTGCCGTCGCCGGTGGATCCGCCGCCGGGCTGCCGTTTCGCCGCCCGCTGCAAGCTGGCGACGGAGCGCTGCTCCAAGGAGGATCCGCCGCTGCTGGAGCGCCGGCCCGGTCACTGGGTGTCCTGCTTTGAGGACTTTGAGGGCGAGTCGGAGATCAGCTGACTAGTAGAAGGGGGGAAGGCTAATCGGCAAAATTATCCCGGCGGTAGAATAGAAAATTCGTTTTTGGAGGGAGTAACACATGAAAAAAATACTCAGTGTCTTGTTGGTATGTATCTTAACCCTGGGGATTCTGGCGGGTTGCGGCGGTTCCACACCGGCGCCCGCCGCGCCTACCGCGCCCGCCGACGGCGGGACGACGCCGGCCACCCCGGCGACGCCATCCGAGTCGACGCCGGCCGCGCCGGCGGCGACCAAGACTGATGTGGTGCTGGCGATTCAAGGTGAGCCTACCTCGCTGGATACCCATTATCCTGACGACGGCAATATGCGCACCGTGACCTGGAGCGTTTTTGAGCCGCTGTACAAGCTGGACGGCGCGACCCTGGAGCCGATTCCCTGCCTGGCCACCGATTATAAGCTGGTCGACGACCTGACCTGGGAATTTACGATTCGCGACGGTGTCAAATGGCACAACGGCGACGATTTCACCGTGGACGACGCGGTGTTCTCCATCAATCGGGTCATCGACCCGGACTACAACTCTCAGATTTTCTCCGACTTTGACTCCATCGACCGGGCGGAAAAGGTTGACGACAAAACCTTGCGCATCATCACCAAGTCCGCCGATCCGGTGCTGTTGAAGCGCCTGGGCAAGTTGGACATGGTTTCCAAAAACTTCACCGAGGGTAAAAGCCCGGACGAGATGACCTCCGTGGCTATGGGCACAGGCCCTTATAAGCTGGATCATTGGACCCGGGGCGTGGAAATCGTGATCACCCGCAATGACGGGTATTGGGGCGAGCAGCCTGTCCTGGAAAAAGCCACTTACCGTTTTATCGAGGAAGTTGTCACCCGGGCCGCGGCGCTGAGGACCGGCGAGATCGATATCGCGGTCAATATGTATCCCGAGTATGTGAGCGATTTGCCCAAGGTCTTTTCCGGTATCGGCACCGAGACCTCTTGGATCCGGTTCAATCAGTTTTCCGGCATGATGCGGGATAAAAACCTGCGCCTGGCCGCCAACTACGCCATTGACCGGGAAGCCCTGGCCGACGCGCTGTTTGGCGGTTACGCCCATCCCTGCGAGGGCCAGATGGGCCGGGACGGCTATTTTGGTTATTCCGACAAGGTGAGCATGTATCCTTATGATGTGGCCAAAGCTAAGGAGTTGCTGGCCGCCGCCGGCTACAACAACGAGCGTATTGAGTTGCTGTCCGAGCGGGGCCGCTGGCTGAAAGACGGCGAGTTGACCGAGGCTGTGGTAGCGCAGCTGCGGGAGGCCGGCTTCAATATTGAGGCCCGGTTTGTCAGCTGGAATGAGTGGCTGGATACCCTGTTTGATCGGAGCAAGACCCCCGACCTGCAGTTCTCCTGCACCTCCAACGAGTTCTTTGACATGGATCGCACCTATTCCGCTATTGTGCACAGCAGCGGCACCCAGACCGGCGTGGTCAACGCCGAGTACGACGCCATGATCGACGACGCGAAATCCGAGTTGGATCCGGCCCGGCGCCAGGAGATCTATGATGAGTTGGTGCAAAAGCTGTATGACGATCCCTTCGCCATCTATCTGCTGGTGCTGGATGATCTGCACGGCGGCGCCGCCAACCTGAATTGGACGCTGCGTCAGGACAGCCGGATCTATATCTCCGAATTGTCCTTCTCCTGATCAGCCCGCGACAAATAAGACAGTAAAACAAAAATAAGGGGCGCCCGACGGCGCCCCTTATTTTTGTTTTACTGTCTCACTCATCTTCTCTCCGCCCATCTACGCGAACACCCACCAGGGCACCATTGAAAAAGCGATAGAAAAGACAAAAAACACCAGAATCACTATCACGACAGCCTTGACCCACCTTTTGGACCCGCGCTCAGTCATCGGGCTATCTCCCCTTCCTTTAGGACTCAGTTTTCCGGCTCCAGCAGGCCGTAGTGCCCGTCATTGCGGCGGTAGACCACATTGATAGCGCTGCTTTCGGAATTATGGAAGGCGAAAAAGGTATGGCCGATCATATCCATTCTGGTGATCGCCTCATCCAGGGTCATCGGCTTCGCCGGGAATTGCTTGATTCGCACCTTTACTTCCTCATCGTCGTCGGCGGCCGGCGATAAACCGGCCAGCGTGGGCAGCTTGGTCACGGACAGCCGCCCTTTTTTGGCGAAGCGCTCTTTGCTGCGCACCAACTGCTTTTCCAGCTTGTCAGTCACCAGATCCGCGGCGGTGAATAGATCCTCCGCTTCTTCCTCGCCCCGTAAAATGAAGCCGTTCAGTGGTATGGTAATTTCGATCCGCTGCCGATTTTTTTCCCCAATCAAACTGACTGTGGCCTCGGTCTCCTTGTCGATCAATTTATTCATTTTGCTAAGGCGTTTCTCCACATAGTCTTTCAGCTTGTCTGACGCTTGCAGATTTCTGCTCCGGAATTGAATTCTCATCGTTGGGCACCTCCAAAATATCTTAATTGATGGCTCAAATTGACGGCTCAATATGATATTCCCTGTTTGACCTGAAAATCCTTCCCCCGCCGGGACATTTCGCGAAATGTTCACTTGGGGCGCTTCTAATCTGAGGATTGAGAGGTGTGCTTGGGACAAAAAAACAGAACCGGGATGCCGGTTCCGTTTTGTTTTTGGCTATTCCCTTCTTGTCTCGCGCTGATGGACGGCGAGTCACCGCCGCCCCAGAACCCTAGGCTTTGGTCACGTTAGCGGCCTGAAGACCTTTGGGACCCTCAACGATATCAAACTCGACGGTCTCGCCTTCCTGGAGTGTCTTGAACCCTTCCTGCTGAATAGCGGAGAAATGTACAAATACGTCATTGCCGTCATCCCGTTCAATGAAGCCGAAACCCTTCTCTTTGTTAAACCACTTTACTTTGCCCTGCATGATTGAATTCCTCCCAAAACATAATGCAAAAATGGCAAGCGGCCTGGCCGACACGGGGTCGGAAGCCGCAAGCGTCCATCAGAGTATAGCATTGGCAACCTAAAAAGTCAAACGAAAATTTTTGGCGGCCCGCCGGGCTTTTTGGGGCTTTTGAGGGGCCGCCGCTCATAAATCAGCACCCTTTCCCTTTGAAGATATATAGAGCTGAGGGCGATCTGAATTTTGCAACAAAAACGTCCGTTGCGCGAGTACGCCTTTGTCAGATTATAAGGCGTATACAGAGATTGTTTTTTTGTATTCACCTGTGGATAATGTGAATAGTTTTGTTAATAACTTGCCCTTTCTCGAAAAAAAATGTGGAAAGATTTTTCTTGACAAACCATTAAATGCACGGACTGTCCATGGGGTACCCTGTCTTATTTTACCGGCGGGAAAAAATAACAAAAATAAAACAATTTAAGAACAGTTAAGGACTTGTGAAAAACATCAATTTATTGTTTCACAGTTCCTTAACGGTGCCTGACTGCCGCCGGCGAAGGCCAAACCCCAGATCGGCCCGTAGCCTGCCTTTGCCAATACCCTGGCGCAGGCTTCCATCGTTGTGCCGGTAGTCACCACATCGTCTACGATAATGACCGGCCCGCCGGCCGCCAG